>VGFB01000482.1 GCA_016869015.1 Armatimonadota bacterium | reverse complement strand
GTCCGCCACCGCCGCCGCCAGGTACTCCTTCCTGGTCGCCAGAGCCGCCCTCGCGGTCTCGGCCTCGATGGCCGGGCCGTTCTCCAGCGCGGCACTGATGGTGAGCGGCGTGCCCGGGTAGACCTCCAGTTCAGTCAGGCCATTGGCTCCCAGGCTGATGGTCAAGGCCGCCACGACGGCGGGTGCCTCGTCCTGAGCCTGCCCACAAGTCACGGCCGCGACGGTCAGCACTACGAGCAGCAGGCATCGCATCCTGAGGTCCTCCTTGTTGCTGGGGCGTGTGCTGTGGCTACTCATCCGACACCCACAGGATCTTCGCGCACCGACCCCGGCCATTGGCCGCCTCGCCGCACTTGCCGTTGGGCGGTGCGTTGATGCCGGTGCCGATCGGAGTGAGGCATAGCCGGCCCCCGACACCCTGGCTGGGTCCATAGTCCTCGAGCTGGCTGTCATCCTCGCCGGCGGCGCGGTCCACGTAGTTCGCGCAGAAGTAGCGCATGATGCAGTCCTCCACCCCGCTGTGCTCGCTCTGCGGACAGGTGACGTAGGCCTCGAAGCCCTCAGGCTTGGCTCCGGGCGGATGGACTATGCGCTGGACGGCGCCGTCGCCGTGATGGTCCACGCACAGCGCATGGCACATCTCGTGGGCGATGGACCGGTTCAGTCCCGCGTCCGCATCCTCCGCGCGCCTGCCGTACTCGGCCACGTTGAACTCCACCGAGACGACGTTCTTCGGGGGGCCGAGCCGTGACCACCCACGCACATTCAGGGGCAGCTCCCGGTACACGAGCCACAGCCCGTGCTGGTCCACCCGGTGGTGGGAGGCGTGGTTCGGGTTCACGACCCTCACCAGTCTGCTCACGAACTCGGCGTAGAGAATGCGGAACGTTTGGATGGACGAGACCCGCCGGAACAGGTCGAGCCCCTTCCCCACGTTGGCCATGGTCGTAGAGACGAAGAGCGTCTTCACGGTTGGGTCCGTGCGCTCGTGCCGGCGCATCACGGAGAACCCACGGTACTCCTCGTACAGGCTCAAGCCATCGCCGGGGTGGACGTGACCGCCGATGATCTCGCTGTCATCTCTGTCCCACAGCCGGCCGCCGCCGTTCTCGCCGAGGTTGCGCCATTGGTCGGCGCAGAGGGAGCCGGTGCGCTTGGGGACCGGGATGTCATACAGGGTGGAGTCCCATGAGGCATGGCCAGGGATCTCCGAGTAGTCCTCCAGCCGCGCGGTGACGCGCACGATGCCATAGCCTCCGAAGTCGTAGCTATGGAGTTCGGCGGTGGCGTCCGTGCCGGATTGGCTTTTCACCACCAGCTGCCGCGTGTTCGGCTCCATGCGAGCTGAGCCCGGCTGCAGCTCGGGTGTGAAGCGCAGGTCGTCCGCAATGACGGGCTGAGGCTGACCCGGGGGAGGCCAGTTCATGCACACGCCGGGTTCCTGGGACACCTCCGCCATCTCGAATATGAACTCGATGGCCTTGCGGGTGATGGGCGGCTTGCCAGGCTTGGGGGCCAGCGTGGCCTTGACCTGCAACGTGTCGCCAGGCCGATTGGGGTAGTCCAGGCTCCCTTCGGGCAGCCAGACCGAATACCCGGGGATGTCCACGATCACCTCCAGGTCCTGTTCCTGCACCGGCCAGAAGCGCCACGTGTACTCGCGGGTGCACTCCTCATAGGCGCCGGTTGGGCCTTGGCGCTGGCGCTCGGAGCGGACTCTGCCGCTCAGCACCGTGCCAACCTTGGGCAGCAGCGCATGTGAGTAGAGGATGTTCCCATCCGGCTCCGGCCCTCCCCCCGGGTGCACCTCCAGGGCCCGCTGCGTTTCGCCTGTCAGCAGGTGGCCGAGCCCCCAGACCTGGTGGGTTGCGTAGCGATCCTCCTGCCGGAGGGATCTCCTCGATGCCGGGTAGTAACTCGTGCGGACGCTGGGGAACGACGGGCCGTCCAGACCGACACTGCACTTCCCGGCATGCCCCGACACCGTCAGGTAGGCCTCCGTCTCCTCTGAGCCTGACCCGACCCTATCCGTGACCTCGGAGAGCCCGCTCTCACCCCACGACTCGTAGTGACCGCTCATCAAACCCCGCGCGGCCATCCGGCCCTCCCATCTGGTGGAGCCCACCCACCCCCCCACGTTCCCGTCCTCCGGCAGCGTCTCGGTCCTCACTACCTCATCCAGGAGCACGTGGCCGTACACAGTGAACTCCCCGTAGTCCACTGTGAATGGCCCCTTGCGCCAGTACACCCAGCGGTCGCGGAACGTGCCCTCCCACTTGTCGATCTTCCGCCAATCCCTGGGCACCGGCGCCAACACCTCATCGTCCTGAGCCTGCCCACTTGTCACTGCCGCGACGACCACCGACAGCACCAGCAAGCAACGCATCTTGAGGTCCTCCCTCCCGCCGGAGATTGCACTGTGCATGCACGTCTCGCGCCGTCAACCGCTTCGCACACCGGCCCCGCTTGCCGTCCCCGCTCTTGCCGTTCGACCCCGCGCTGAGCCCCGTGCAAGCAAGCCTGAAGCCTCACCAGATCTTCCCCAGCGGCGTCCAGCCCGAGTACCCGTTGCTCCACATGTTGGTGTTGAAGGTCATCTGGTTCATCTCCATGAGGGCGTTGTGGGTGACCCAGCTGGTGGGCTTGCTTTCGCCGCCCTCGTTCGGGTCGTCGGGCGCGGGCTGGTCCGGGGCGGCCGGGGGCGGCGTCGCCTGGATCTGCACCGCGGCGAGGGCCTCGATCTGCCGCCTCAAGGCCGCCTGTTCCGCGGGCTGGCCGTCGCGCAGCACCGTGCGAGCGACCATCCAGATCCCCGGCGCATCGGCCACCAGCTTCTGCGTGTTGTCGTCGAGAGTATCCCAGGCCTCGATGGCCTCATCGCGGATCGCGGCGGCAACCTCGGGGTCGAGGCTGTCCGGCATCGCCGTGGGGTCCTCCTGCAGCAGCCGGCCGTAGGCGAGCATCTCGCCCATCGCCTGGGCCGCCGCGCGGACCAGTGGCGGCGGGCCCGCAGCCACCACCTCGCCGCTGCGGTCGAGTTCCTCGGTGAGCACCCGGAAGGCCGGGCTGTCTCCCGCTTCGCCAACGACTTCCCGCAGGGTCTCGCGCAGGCTGTGCCGATAGCCCTCCACGTCGGCTTCGCCCAGGCGCCTGATCTTGGCGACGAGGTCCGGGTACGCGTCGAAGGCCGCCTGGTCCTGGGCGCTCAGTTGGCCGATGTCCGCCTGGAACGCGTCCAGGATGACCTTCTCCTGCGCGGAGCTGAAGGGCGCTCCCATCGCGAACTCGAGCACGAAGACGAAGGCCCGGGCGTTGCGGTCCATCTGCCCGCTCCCCAGCTCCGGCAAGGCGGCTTCCGGTGGGACCGACTCGTCCCCCTCGGCGAGCGAGCCGAGCATGGCGGCGAAGAGAACCCGCGAGCGCTCCGCGGAGTAGTCCGCCTCCGGCGCCGAGTAGGAGACCCACAGGGCCCCGTCGCCGGTCTTCGCCACCAGCACGTCGGCCACGTACGATCGCCCCTCATCCGTGTACGCCGCGACGAACGTAATGCTGGCCTCCGGCTCGTCGCCCTCCTGCCACTCCCGAACGGTGACATCGGGAAGCCCCCCTTGCCGCAGCATGTCAACCACCGCTTCGGCCACCGCGCGGGGCGTGTCGCCGGCCTCCCGCCCAAGCGACAGCAGTCGGACCAGCTCGCCCGTCGCGCCGCAGCGGAACTCGACCGACCCCCCTTCCGCGCCCGCCGTCCAGCCGCCAGGGTAGTGGATCGAAAACGACCTGTCGGGCGCGACGTACTTCGACCACTCGCCGGCCCACGTCGACGCCGACAACGCCACCAACAGTGCGACCGCCGGCAGACGTCCCATCGGGGACCTCCAGTCCCGGCCGAATGGCCGGGTGCAGTCTCCTGGCATGACGAAGACAAGGCGCGCTTTGGGGGCCAAGCGGGGACTGGGGGCCTGCAGCGGGGCGCCGTCGCCCAGCCAGCAGGCCCTTCCCCATGAGTGGGGCCGCTTCTGCTCTCAGGCCTGCGGCTTGCCCGGCTCGGTCCAGGAGGACCCCTCGCTGCTGTCGTCAGGCGAGGCCTTGCCGCCTGCGAGCTGGTGACCGCCGGCCCGGTGACGTTTGGAGTCGTGCTGACGCATTCATATTCGCTATTCGTAAACAGAATACCTGCTTTGGAAGCACTGTCACCAAACGCCCTCAATACCCCGTGCGCGTGAGGATTGACCCTCGCGTCGCCGGGAGCTCCGGTCTGCTGCTTCGGGTGTGCTGAGGCGGCTATGTGCCGGAGGCGTGGCTATTCCGGGTCTTCCGGTTGCGCCTCGCGCGGGTGAATCGGGGGGAAGGCTGGAACCCCGGATCATTCACGAAGCCTCGGTCGTTGGCTGACCGGGGCGGTGTGTGAGCCCTGATCGGGCGGTGGTGGCGTCCGGGCCGGCGCGAACGATCCCACGGCGCGGCTGAGAGC
>VGFB01000481.1 GCA_016869015.1 Armatimonadota bacterium | reverse complement strand
ATCAGCCGTTTGAGCGCGCCGGTGCCCCGATGTACCCATGGCTCCGCGCCTTGCCGCAGCATCTTCGCTGAGGCACGCCGGTGGCGGAAGAGCCAGCGGGTTGCGGGTCTCAGGGCCCCACAGAGCCCACAATGCGCGCGGGATTCCCCGCGACAACCGTGAAGGGCGACACGTCATCCACCACCACGGCGGCAGCGCCGATGATCGCGCCCTCACCGATCTGCGCGGGTCCCAGGACAACCGCTCGCGCGCCGATCCAGACGTTGTCACCGACAATCACCGTGCGGTCGGCCGGGGGGATTCGGGCCCTGCTCGCGTCCGGCGGAACGGCGGCGAAGCAGTCCGCAATCACGACCTCATGGGAGATCAGGACGTGGTGCCCGATCGCGATGCGACCGGCGGTCGAGAGGATGCCCCCGACGAGGGTACAGTAGTCCCCGATTTCCAGCTCGCCCTCCGGCCCTAAGTCGAAGAACGTCCCGCTGTACACCCCGGTATCATGCCCGATGCGCACGCCCAGAGGCCGCCGGCTGCAGTAGTGCCGGAAGGCGTACGTGCTATACAGCCAGCTTCGCGGCCCGATCTCCACATTGGCGGGCAGGGGTTCACTGAACCAATCGTGGGGGAGGAATCGGGGGCTCATGGCAACCCCTCCCCGGGTGGGCACTCCCGGGCCGGGTTTCCGCTCACCGTGGTGTGCGGCGGCACGTCGCGGGTCGCCACGGCGCCGGGCCCGATCCGCGCGCCGCGCCCGATGCGGACCCCCTTGAGGACGATGGCGCCGATGCCGATCCACACGTCGTCTTCGATCACCACCGGGCGTGTCACCAGCGGCGGGCGTCGCGACCGATCGCCCGCGGGGCTGTTGGCCACGGCATCCTGCCGCCGGAGGTCCGGGTCGATGGGGTGGAAGTCCGAATCGGCGATCGTGACATTGTAGGAGACCACAACGCGCTCGCCGATGGCGATGCGGTCGGCGCACATGAGGACAGCGCCCACCAGGACGGAGTCGCAGCCGATCGTCACGACCCCGGACGGCTCAACGTTGAAGGTGGTCCAGGTGTAGACCCGCACGCGGTCGCCCATGACCAGCCCGGGCTGTTGGTGGCTGCGGAAGCGGTCGAAGCTGTCTCGGCGCTCGAGCCAACAACCCTCGCCGACCACCACATTCGGCGGCAGGCTCCCGTAGTCCCACGCTCCCGTGATCGGGCCGAAGTCCTCGTCCATGGATCAGAGCCCTATCTGTCCCAGCATGTCGGTCAGCACGATGCGCGCGTCGAAGTAGGTCTCGGCCACGGCGCGGGCCTCGCGCTGATGATGCTCGTAATCCGCCTCGATGCGCGCGATCCCCGCGGCGGCTTCCTCCAGGGTCGAGAAGACCACCAACCCCTCGCCGGTTGGGAGAAGTTCGCTGAAGCCGGTGTCCTGAACCACCGCTGGGCGCTGGGCCGCGAGGTAGCAGACGGTGCGGCAACTGAACCAGCCGCAGTGAGTGGCAACGTAGACATTCTTGGCGACGCTGAACTCGCCGCGCGATTGCTGCAGGTAGGAGCGGTACTCGTCGGGTGTGCGGGAGATGCTGTGCGAGTCTACGACCCGCCAGCCCCGGCTGCGCCAGCGCTCGCGCGGGGCATCGGTGCCGCCGACCGCCAGCTCCAGCTCCGCAGGCACATGCTGCGGCAACTCCTCGACGCGACCGAACTCCAGCTCCTTGCTGCCGTAGACGACGCCCTCGTGCTCGATGGGTCGGCGGAAGTTGTCCCAGGTCATCACGGTCGTCCACGCGGCGCCGGGCGGCCTGGGTTGCCACGCATCGAGGATCACCGGTGGGCGCGTTGGCCGCCAGCCGAGGCCCAAGGTCGACAGCGGACAATCCGGGCGGCCAATGCGCTCCGCGTAGGTGAAGAAGAAGTCGTGGCCCCGGTAGCCGTGGGTGCTCAGCCAGCCGGGCGAGCGATCCCACCGCGGGTAGTTGACGAAGTGGTTCCAGCCGGGGTCGGTGTCGATGAGCACCTTGCGCCTGCACGCCATGTACTCCTCGCGCAGCAGGCAGCCCCCCGAGACGTTCAGCAGGAGATCGGCCTCGGCCACCAGGTCGGCGACTTCATCTAACCCGAGCCCCAGCGCCTGTCCATGCACGTCCCGGAAGTGCCAACGCTTCTCCAGCCCCGGAGACAGCCAGCACAGCGAACTCTCCAGGAAGCTCGCGCCATACGAGCAGTCGTCGCCGTACGTGCCGGCCTCGGGATCGTACGTCTGACAACCGGTGTCCTCGAGGTAGTAGACCTCGAAGCCGAGCTGCTGCAGGCCGAGGGCGTACTGGCCGTAGTCCCAGGCTACGCCGCCCACCGGATACGTCCCGATCATGCCGGTCACGACTGCACGCATGGCGACCTGCCTCAGCGCGCCGAGGTCGCGAGGGCCATCACCTGCGCGGCCACCCGGCGATTCCCGGCTCGGGCCTGCTCCACGAAGTCGAGCACGGACGGCTGCGACCGCAGCGCGGCCAGACGCTCGGGAAGATCGTCCACGTCACCGATGTCGCACACCCACTCCCTGAGGCCCGCGGCTTCCATGAAGGACTCGATCTTGTGGTCCCCGGAGACCGCAAGGACGGGACGGCCCATAGCCGCTGCAATCACGCACCCGTGCAGGGCGGAGCTCACCACGAGGTCGGCTTCGGCATAGCGTTGGAGGACCGCCGCCAGGGCGCCTTCACCCTCCGGGGGGATCCGGTTGTTCGTTTGGCGGTACGGGCGGCCGGTCTCGCGAGCGAAGCGTTGGGCGCAGGCATCCATCGTCTCGTACGCGTCTTCGCCGGCGGTCGTGTAGTTGTCCACGTGCAGCAGACCGTAACCGGGGGCCGACGGACGCTCGATGGTCACGACGCTCGGGCATGGCACCGGAGCGTCCAGTCCGCAACCGGGGAGATGGTCGCGGGTAAGCTGATCGCGGACCACGCAGACACGAGCGATCGAGATGATCTCGCGGAGGAGCGCGGCCGGCGCGCGCGAGGGCTCGCGCTTCAGGTCGCAGTAGCCGACTCCCCACAGGCAGAACGGGACGCGGCGGGCCACCTCGCGGAAGCCCTCCCAGAAGGGTGCGAAGTAGTCCATGAACAGGCCGCCGCCGCCGATGATCACGAGATCGTCGCGCCCTGCTGCAGAGAGTCTCGCCAACGTCTCAGGCACGAACGGTTCGTCGCAGAGGCACTCCCGCACGCGCAGCGGCTCGAGAAGGGCCTGAATGCCCCGCGCCGAGAGCCAGTCGCCGATGTTCGACCGATTGGCAAAGACGTGGTAGATCATGGGCGCAGGCTCACGAAAACCTCGGCGTAGTCGCCGCCGGGCCAACTGTGCATCTCGCCTCGATAGCGACTGAGGCCCCGGGCGGCTTCATCGAAGCGCAACACGCTGCACTGATGCTCATAGGCGCGGATCGCGGCCAACTTCCGCTCGATGTGGGCCGAGGTATCGACGATCTCATCCATGTGCTGCAGCGGGGTCCACACCTCGAACAGGCGAACCGCAGGCGTCGGGACCGCGGCCGGTAGCTCGCGCAAGGCGCGCCGCACCAGCCGCGCCGCGGCCCGGTGGTCGGGGTGCATCTCCCCGTCGTGGGTCGCGTAGATGAGCCCGGGCCGCCAGTCCGCAACCAGGTCGCGCAGCCGAGCCACAAGCCGGCGAGTAGCCCGCAAAGCACCGTCGGGCTGACGCCAGAACTCCGTGAGCTCCGCACCGAGAAGACGCGCCGCTTCGCCGGCCTCGGTCTCTCTCCGGCGGGCAGTCTCGCCAGGAGGGAGGCCGTGTCCGCCCTGCTCACCGGACGTCAGATAGACGAGCCGAATGGTATCGCCCGCCTCGGAATGGGCGCACAGCGCGCCTCCGCACCCGATCGCCTCGTCGTCCGGATGGGGCGTCACCACCAGCACCCGACTCATGTCTCGGTCGCCTTTCCCGCGCTCGATCCGCAGACCTCCGGCGGGTAGAGCCCCCACGTGCGGACCTGGGGGAAGTGGGTCGCAAACCGGCGCTTGAACGGCTCGTCGCCCAGTCCGAAGTCGAAGGTGTGCGCGCCCTCATCAATGGCAGCCAGCAGCAAGTGCCTCAGCAGCACCTCGCCCGGAGACCACTTCGTCAGCGCGATGTCGAAGCTCGGCTTGTACCACAGGTAGCTCCCACGGTAGCAGCTACCGAAGTGGAATGCAATGGGGCGCTCGTTCCACATCACGCAGGCAAGACGCAGCCAACCGGCCTCGGCGGCGCCGTCGACCAGGCGCTCGTAGAAGCGGCGCTGAAGGGGGTCGCGGAACAGGCTGGGGTAGGGAGTGGCGTCCCAGCGAGCGACGTGCTGCTCGAAGAACGGCGGCAGGTACGGCCGGACCACGTCCGGTTCGCGCAGGTGGCGGACCTCCAGGCAGCCGTTCCGCGCGAGGGCCCTCTCATGCCGCAGGAGGCTCTTCTTCCTCGACG
>VGFB01000480.1 GCA_016869015.1 Armatimonadota bacterium | reverse complement strand
GCATGATCTCCGAGAGCTTGGGGAACTTGGCGGCCACGACCCAGATGCCCACCAGCAGCACGAGCATGGCCACGAGGAGCTCGGGCATGCTCGCTCCCGCTTCGGTTCTCCGGCGTGCTCGCAAGCTCGTCACGAGGTCTCCCTCCGGCAGCCCGACGCCCCTTGGGGCGTCGCCGTGCGGTCCGCGCTACTTCAGCTGACTCAGGTAAGGGGCGACCTTCGGACCGACGTCGTCCGGGTCCTGCTCCAGGTAGCTGCGCTTCGCGTTGCCGTCCACGTCGCCGTCGAGCCGCGCAACGACCTCGGCATCGCTCGCGTGGTTCGAGCAACGGGTGATGATGGTCGTGCCAGGGGCCGAGCGGTTCGCGAGGCGCGGCAGGTCCCGGATCCGCTTGCCCTCGGGCTGCAGCTCCGACATCACCGCCGCCCGGTACCCGACTTCGTCGATGCCGCCGTTATCCAGGCCGGTGGAGCTGATGGCCGCGCCCGGAGGGCCGGAGAAGGTGTAACCGTTGTAGTTGTACCGGACCTCCAACAGCACCCAGTTGCCCGACCGGGGATCGGTGGCCTTGCCGTTGTACGTGGAGTACCGGACCTGCTTTGCCTGGGTCCCCTTCGCCGCGGTGTCTTCCGGGCAGATGAGGAGGTCGGTGTTGTCGATGTAGTCGGGATAGAGCGCGCTGAGGCCGCCCTCATACCGGCCGGCCACGAACACGGGCGGCGGGGGGTAGCGGCCGTTGTTGTTCTCAGCGTAGCTCTTGAGCGCCAGCGCGATCTGGTGCAGTTGCCCGATGCACTGGGCCTTGCGCGCCTTCTTGCGCACGATGGTGAAGACCGGGAAGAGGATGGCCATCAGCACAACGATGATCCCGATGACCACCAGCATTTCCACCAGCGTGAACCCGCGTCGCCGCGGTCGCTTCAACATGCCTGCTCCCTCCATCGCCTCAGGCCTGAAATCCCAGGCCTCGTAGGCTGCGATGGCCGACGGGCCGGCGGGTCGCCCTTCCGGTCTCGCACCTGAAGAACGTACCCTCAGCAACCGTGGCCTAAACCTCGGCATTCCCGGCCGCCGGCTCTCTCACCCGGGCCCCGCAACACACGGCCGCCCGTACTACGGCAGGTGGTAGAGCCGCGCTACGAAACTCGCGATCGGGTCCTTCCAGAAGAGCATGAGGATGCCCGCGACCGCCATCATCGGGCCGAAGGGGATCTGGCCCCGACGGGAGCGGATCCGCAGGGCGATGAGCAAGACGCCCACCACCGCTCCCAGCACGATGGAGATCAGGGCATACGTGAAGAAGAGGTACCCGCCCCCGAGCACCGCGCCCATCGCGCCGGCGAGCTTCACGTCTCCGCCGCCCATGGCCTCCCGCTGGAAGATCTTGCCGGCCGCCCACGAGATCAGCAGGAACAGCCCCGCTCCCACGAGGATTCCCACAACCGACCGCGGGAGGTAGACCCAGTGGATGGCCCCGGTGAGGGCATCCACGCTGACCGGGGGCGCGCCGAGCGGCCCGGAGAAGACCTCCTGGAACCGCACGGCCCCCTGGCGCCAGCCGTGCGTCGCGAGCAGGTGGACGTCCAGCACGAGACCGCAGACCAGGATGATCGCGTTGAGGCCGTCAGGGATGATCAGGTAGCGCAGGTCGATGAAGAAGATCACGATGAGGGAGCAGCTGACGACGATGGTCACGGCGGCTTCGAGGGAGGGGCCGAACACGATGACCGACGCCAGGAACAGCGTGCCGGTCAGGGCTTCGACGAACGGGTACTGCCAGCTGTAGGCGTGGCCGCAGTAGCGGCAACGGAACCGGAAAATGAGGGCACTGAGGATGGGGATCAGATCCAGGAAGCGCAGTCGGCGCCCGCAGCTCCCGCAGCGGGAGGGCGGCGCGACAATCGACTCCGCCTCGGGCAGTCGGAAGATGCAGACGTTCAGGAAGCTCCCGACCGTGGCGCCGATCGCGAAGATCAGCACCATCAGCACGGGGTAATCGGTGATTGGGCCCGGAAGCATGGGAACGGCGGACACCTACCCGTGGGCAGCAGAAAGCCGCGCCGGACCCTTCCCCGGGGCCGGCGCGCCTTCCGAACTGCGGTGGTTTGCGACCCTTCGACGTGGACCGGGCTATGGCCCGGCCACCTGCGTCGTCACTGACAGCATCGGCAGCAGTGTCGCCCACGCGACCAGAGGAACCGCCGCCAGGCCCAGACATGCCAAGACAACCGGCGCAAGAACCCTCGTCCGGCCCGAGAGCGAACGGCCCAACCACTTCCTCCCAAGCGCCAGCACCACGATCCCGACGAACGCAACAAGCCACCACTTGGACATGAGGAAGCGGCTCGCCTTCATCAGCACAAGCGTGGGCAGCGGGAACTCCTGCACGCCCAACTCCTCGAACAGCTCCACGAACTTCGGCAGGACGAACATCAGCACGAACACTACCGTGCCCGTCAGCAGCAACGCCACGGCCCACGCCACGATCGGCAGCCACTCTCGCTTCCGTGCCATCCGCCACCTCCCCAAGCCTCGGTGCGGCGTCGGGACTCCCGTCCCGACACCGTTGCGGCTCGTGCGCTAGCTCGACGACAGCGAGCCGATGATCGAGACCAGCGGCAGGAACATCGAGATGACGATGAAGCCGACCACAAACCCCAGGAAGACGATCATGACCGGTTCGAGCGCGGCGGTGAGGCTCTCCAACGCCGCCTCGACCTCCGCCTCGTAGAAATCGGCGACCTTCGAGAGCATCGAGTCGAGCTGCCCCGTCTCCTCGCCGATGGCGATCATCTGCACGACCATGGGCGGGAACATCCGGCTCTGGGCCAACGGGTCGCCGATCGTGTCGCCTTCGCGGATCGCCGTACGCGACAGCAGGATCGCCTCGGAGATGATCGTGTTGTCGACCGTGCCGGCCACGGTCTCCATCGCCTGCAGGATCGGGACGCCCGAAGAGAGCAGCGTGCTGAGCGTGCGGGCGAAGCGGGCGACGGAGATCTTGTGGTTCAGGCTGCCGAAGACCGGCACCTTGAGCTTCACGATGTCATAGTAGCGCCGGCCCGTCTTCGTGGCGCGGATGCGGTTGAAGGCGATCGTCAGCAGCACCCCGATGATGATGCACAGCCACCACTTGCTGGTCATGAACTTGCTGGCCTTCATGAGCATCAGCGTGGGCAGCGGGAACTCCTGCACCCCCAGCTCCTCGAACAGCGCGATGAACTTCGGCAGGATGAAGGTGACCAGGAAGAGCACGATGCCGACCGCGACGATCATGACCAGGATCGGGTAGGTCATCGCGGACTTGACCTTCCGCCGCAGCGCCATGTCGGCCTCCAGGAACGAGGCCAGGCGATCGAGGGTATCGTCCAGGACGCCACCGACCTCCCCCGCGCGGACCAGACCGACCGCGAGGTTCGAGAAGACCCGAGGGTACGCCGCCATGGAACGCGAGAGGGTCGCGCCGCCCTCGACCTCGCTCTGGATCTCGCGGATGACCTCCTTCAGGTTCACGCTGTTGGTCTGCTGCTCGAGAACGTCCAGGCAGCGGACCAGCGAGACGCCCGCGTTGATCATCGTCGCGAACTGCCGGCAGAAGATCGAGAGGTCTTTGAGGCCCACCTTCCGGCGGAGCCGGAAGCCGCCCCGCTTCTGGGGCGCGGCCGCGGCCGCCTCCTGCACCTGCGAGACCATGTAGCCCTGGTCGCGCAGCTGCTGCACGACGATCTCTTTGGTGTCGCCCTCGATCCTGCCCTTGCTCTGTTTGCCCGTCTTGTCCTTGACGACATATTCATAGGTGGGCATTGGCTATCCCCCCGGGCGGAACCGTGCTGTGAGGTCGCCCTGAGCCGGACCCGAGCATGGAATGACGGCCTTACCCTTACAGACGCGCCCGTCGGCCGCAGGCCTCGCCGGCGCGCCAGATTCCCCGGCTACTTCTCTTCCTCGCGCCCGTAGATGAGCTTCTTCAGCTCCTCCTGGTTCTGGGCGCGCTGCATCGCCATCTCGTAGGTGACCATGCTCTGCTGGTACAGGTCGCGCAGCGCCTGGTCCATCGTCTGCATCCCGTGCTCGGCGCTGGTCTGGATGATCGACGTGATCTGGTGAGCCTTGTTCTCGCGGACGAGGTTGCGGATGGCGGCGGTCGCCACCATGACCTCGATGGCCGCCACGCGGCCCGGCTGCCCCGCGCGCGGGAGCAGCTGCTGAGACATGACCGCGAGGATGTTGTTCGAGAGCTGAACGCGGATCTGCTCCTGCTGCTCGGGCGGGAAGACGTCGATCATGCGGTCCACCGACTCGGCCGCGTTGTTCGTGTGGAGCGTCGCCATGACCAGGTGGCCCGTCTCGGCGCAGGTGATGGCCAGAGAGATCGTCTCCAGGTCGCGCATCTCACCGACCAGCAGCACGTCCGGGTCCTCGCGCAGGGCCACCCGCAGGGCGGCCTGGAAGCTGTGGGTATCCTGCCCGAG
>VGFB01000479.1 GCA_016869015.1 Armatimonadota bacterium | reverse complement strand
AAGCCCGGCCGAAGGGCGCAACGGTTGCGGACAGGTCCAGATCGAGCTCCGGGCAGGCCAACTCGGCCCTGGTGGCCTCACCTCGACGCTCGACAGCGGCCTCGGTCGGCTGCAGGAAGTCCGAGTCCGCCGCCACGTCCCGCAGCAGAAAGCCCCCGCTGGCCCCCCCTGCCAAGCCAATCCGCCCCGTTCGTCGATCGACCGCGAGCTCCAGGCCCCCGGCGGTCAAGGCCTCGCGGTCGCCGGCGGAAGCACGCCGCACCGTGGCCTCAACCGGCACGCCGTCGAACAAGCCCGCGCCGGGAGCCAAGACGAGCTCCGACACGGAGAAGTCATCGAAGTCGACCGCTCCCGTGTGCCCGCGGAACAAGCCGTACACGGTGACCTGACGCACGGGTTTCTCCGGCACCAGCGTCACCTGTCGTTCCTGCCAGTCGTGAGTGCCGGTGTCGAACGGGCTGACCTGTGCCCACAGGTGATCGCCATCCGCGAAGTCGACGTCCACGTAGACCGCGTAGCCGCCGCTCGGCGAGCCGGAGACGCTCTCCGCCCGGCTCCAGCCGCGGGCGAGGACTGGCGCAGGCTCGGTCTGGTTCAGGACCACCGTCTGCGCCGCGCCGAGTTGCGCCCCGGGGTCGTCGGACGTGCAGCGCACACACCACTCCCCCGTGCGGGCCCGCCCCCGAACGCGCTCGTAGCCGCGATCCCAGAACCCCCACTTCGCGGCCGGTTGAGCGGCGTCGCCGACGTCCTCGAAGCCGGCATTCCCCAGGCGCTCGACGCTGCCGTCGGCGCCAGGGCGGATCACGCGCTTGGCGACATCCGAAGCCGCCACGGCGGGCGGCGACACGGCGGCCAACGCGACCGCCAGCGAGACCAGACAGGCGCTCATGGGGGATCCACCTGGGGCTCGGGACTGTGCGTCTGAGGCGGGAGCCGGGCTACTCCGGCGGAACGCCTGCGGCCGCCGGCGCTCGCAGGACGGCGGCCGGCCCGTCGCCGGGGTCATGGTTGAGGGCCGGCGATCGGTAGATGGCCTCCCAGGCCGTCTCCACGCCGTCCACCAACTGCTCGAGGACCTGGTTCTGCTCCAGGTCCTCGGTAAGCTCCAGCGAGAGACCTTCACCGACCAGGGTCATGTCCTGTACGATCCGCGTCTCGAAGATCCAGTCGCCCTTTTCAACCGGACGCCCGTAGAACTGGGGCCGGCGCGGATTGTCCGTCTTCTGCCCGATCTTCACGCGTTTGGCCTTGGTCTCTTGCTTCACCCGGCGACCGTCGTAGATGGCCGCTGCGAACTCCTCAACGGTCGGGTACTCGTCGCGCGTGGCGACTTCAATGGCCAGACCGATCCGGTAGTTGTTGCGCGCCTGCTCGCGCGCCCGGATGGACCGCGCGGCCAGTTTCAGCACGAGCTCGGCCTCCCCTCCGCCGCCGGGCTCCACCCACGACAGCTCGGCCGGGCCGACCGGCTCGTCATAGGACTTCACCGTCGCGGGCCCCATCACCACCGGGAGGAGGGCCGTGTAGACCCCGTCGCGCTCCGTCACCACATTGCCCCGGGTCTCCACTGCCACCGCGTACTCGGCGTCGTAGCGCCCCTGGTTCACCAGCACGGCGTCGAGGTCCGAGCGCAGGCCCAGATGGAACTCCCCAATCACAAACAGGCGCTCATCCTCGAAGCCCACATCATCGACGTCGAAGTTCACCAGCGCCCGCCGTCCGTTCTGGACGGCCGCCACTCGTGCAGGCAGCGGCGACACGGTGCAGTAGGCCCCCGGTTCCGTGCCCGAGCCATAGGTCAGCACCACAGGCATTGCACCGGCGTCCACGGGCCCGGTCATCGTCGCCAGCGCATACCGGGGCGCGACGTGCGTGGTGAGCGTGCAGTCACCGGACCGTTCCCACACCGTACGCCCGGCCTCGACGTTACCTGCCAGCGCGACCGTCTCCGCATTCGGCTGAAAGCCCGGAACCGCGAGAAACAGGGCGAAGGGCTCCGCGCCGGTCAGCTCGGGCCGCCCGAACGAGGCGTAGAGGAGGTAGCGCGTCGGGCCGGTTCCGAGCGCGTAGTCGGCAGCCCGGCCGTCGAGTACGGCGCCCGCCACCACCCCCGCCTCAGGTTGGCAGCGGAGAGCCAGGTCGCGGTAGAGATACTCCAACGCGGCTGTCGCATCCGCTTTGGCCTGCGGCGTAGGCGCAAAGAGCCACGTCCAGTGTAACATGGCCGCGATGCCGGTCGCCAGGGAGGGCCGGTGGGCGCCGGGGAGCCCCGCGGCGCTCACGTGCCTGAGCCAGGCCGCGAGGTCCACCGCCGCCTTGGCCCCGGCGCCGGCGTCCTGCAGCGCCGCGCCCAGCGAGGCCTGAGCCGCCGTCCGCGTCAGAAAGGGCAAGCCGTCGGCCGGTCGGGTGTTGAGGCGCTGCGCCGCCCCAAGCGCCGGTCGCAGGGCCCTCGCCACGTCGGCGCGCGTGGCCTCCGACAGCCCGCCGGCCAGGTGCTGATGGATGTAGGCCAGCCAGGGGGCCAGATAGGCCGTCGCGTAGGCGTCCGGCTCAGCGCCGGGCCCCCAGGGGAACCCGCCGGGGACCTTGCCGCCCGCCGCCTGCGCGGCGAGCACCGTGTCGATGATCTTCGCCGCGCGTGCGGCGTCTCCGCCCGACATCAGCAGGGCCGCCGCATACTCGAGGCTGCCCTCGGCGTAGCTCGGGCTTCCGTTGGAGTTCAGCAGCAGCCAGTCCTCAGGCTTCTCCTCGGCGACACCCCCAAGCCCGGTCTCGAAGCGGCCGGCCCCATGCTCCACGACCAGCCGCACGATCTCCGCGCGTCGGGCCTCCGGTGACGGCACATCCTGGACCGCCGCCGGACGGACCCCGCACAACAGCGACGCAAGTAGCAGCAGCATCAGGCGATGCCTCCTGACCACCTTGCCGCCGGTAAGGCGGCCTCTCTCACCTTAGTCGCCCCGGGCCGGATGAGGTTCCCGGGGCAATGCAAAACGGCGCGCAGCCGGTGCGCGCCGTTCGAGCGTAGCTGGTCCATTCGGGGCCCGACTGCTGTGGCGTCGTCAGTAGTCCTCGTATCCGCCGGTCTCCTCGGCGAGGCGCTCCGTGGACGCCGACGGCCTGGTCTCCAGGCCCATCAGGACCCCCTTCGCCTGGGCGTCGAGCGTGGGCTGTTCAGGCGTCGCCCCCGTCGCGACGGCCGTCCCCGTCGCGTCGTCCAGCAACTTCATCTTGTTCAGCAGCGCCGCCGTCTTCTGGCCGCTCTGTTGGTTGGCCTTGGCCACGGCGTTGACGCGCTCCGCCTGCTTCCGGCCGTCCACGGCCGCATAGCCGGAGGAACTGAACCCGGTGGTGCTGCGGACGGGCTCCACGCCGGCGCGGCTGGCGCCGTAGCCGACGTCCCCAACGCTTCCGCAGCCCCCCATCGGGAGCGCACCGAGCCCCAGGGCTAACAGGGCTCCCAGCAGCACCGCGACGACGCGCCTTCCCGCCATCGACTGAGCCTCCGTGCCTTCGGGCACCTGCCGACTCAGTATAGCACAACACCTACCGCTTGGAGAACTGCTTCCCACGACGTGCCCGGCGGAATCCGGCGTGCTTGCGCTCCTTGACGCGAGGGTCGCGCGTCAGATAGCCTCGCCGCCGCAGGACGCCGCGCAGGTTCTCATCGAACTGAACCAGCGCCTTCGCGATCCCGTGCCGCAGGGCGCCCGCCTGTCCCGACGGTCCCCCGCCCTTGGCGTAGGCCCGCACGCTGAAGCGCCCCACCGTCTCGGTGGCCTCGAAGGGCTGCTGGACGATCTGGGCGAGGGTCTCGCGCGGCAGATACTCGCTCAGCGGCTTGCCGTTGACCGTCACCTCGCCGGTGCCCTCCGTGATCCACACGCGCGCGGTGGCGTCCTTGCGGTGACCGGTTCCGTAGTATCCCGTCTGCTGCACTGTGCGTCCTCCTTGGCGCTCGGGGCGTGAGCGGGCCCGAGGGCCTCAATGTTCGACTAGGGCAGCGGCAGCGGTTGCTGTGCCGCGTGCGGGTGCTCGGAGCCCGTGTAGACGCGCAGCCGCTTGAGCATCCTCGCGCCGATCCGGTTGTGCGGCAGCATGCCGCGCACGGCGCGCATCATGACTTCGCCCGGGCGACGCTCCAGCAGATGGCGCAACTCCTCAGCCCTGAGATGGCCGGGGTGGCCGGAGTGCCGGTAGTAGAGCTTCTGCCGCGGCTTATCGCCCGTCACACGGATGCGGTCGACGTCGGTCACAATGACAAAGTCGCCGCCGTCGATGTGCGGGCTGAAGGTCGCCTTGTGCTTGCCCCGCAGGACCCGGGCGACGCGGGCCGCGATCCGGCCGAGGGTGGCGTCCGTGGCGCTGACGATGTACCAGCGGCGCTCCTCGGGTGTCGTGTAGTGAACCTGCGTCTTGTTCATCATGCTCCCGGCCCTCGTACGACTCGTGATGAGCGCGGAGCTTGGGGGCCG
>VGFB01000478.1 GCA_016869015.1 Armatimonadota bacterium | reverse complement strand
AAGGTCACGGCGCTGATCAACGACCTCGTCGATCTGGCGATCGCCGAGCGGGATCACGCCACAAACAGCTACCTGCAGTGGTTCGTGGACGAGCAGGTGGAGGAGGAGGCGTCGGCCGACGAGGTGGTACAGAAGCTGAAGCTGGCGGGCGAGGCCGGCCTGTTCCTCGTCGATCAGGAGCTGGGCACGCGAGTGCATCTCTTCACCCTCCCCATCACCGGTACGGAGGCGCAGGCATGAGCGTTGAGTTCAGCGCGGACGAAGTGTTCGCCATGGCCGAGCAGATCGAACGCAACGGCGGGCGCTTCTATCGGAAGGCCGCCGAGAAGGCCGAGGGCGAAGCGAAGGACATCCTCTTGCGGTTCGCCGTGATGGAGGATGAACACGAGAAGGTGTTCCAGGCGATGCGCGCCGACCTCCCGGAGGAGGCCCGCCGCCCGCTGGTCTTCGACCCTGACGACGACCTGGGGATGTATGTGAAGGCGATGGCGGACGGCTATGTCTTCAACGTGCGCGAGGATCCCAGCCTCTCCCTCACGGGCGAGGAGAGCGTGGAGGCCTTGCTGCAGATGGCTTTGGGACGCGAGAAGGAGGCCGTGGTGTTCTATGTCGGCATGAAGAGCGCGGTCCCGGCCGAGGTTGGGCAGGACAAGATCGACCGGATCATCCGGGAGGAGCTCGGGCACATCGGGATCCTCAGCCGCCAGTTGGCGAAGCGGCAGTAGCCGCCCGACCGATTGGCCGGGCAGACGCCGGGTAGGGGCGCAGCGTGCTGCGCCCCTCTTCTCTCCCATGCACACGAACCGACTCATCGACGCTCGGAGTCCCTACCTCCTCCAGCACGCGCACAACCCCGTCGCCTGGTACGAGTGGGGCGACGAGGCGCTCGGGAGGGCGCGGGACGAGGACCGGCCGATCCTGCTTTCCATCGGCTACTCGGCCTGCCACTGGTGCCACGTGATGGAGCGCGAGTGCTTCGAGGACGAGGCGATTGCGGCGCTGATGAACGAGCGCTTCGTGTGCATCAAGGTGGACCGCGAGGAGCGCCCGGACCTCGATGAGGTCTACATGACCGCCGCGCAGCTGCTGACCGGCTCGGGCGGCTGGCCCCTGAACGTGTTCCTGACCCCCGACCTGAAGCCGTTCTACGCGGGGACGTACTTCCCGCCCGATGATCGCTGGGGGCGCCCGGGCTTCCCGAGCGTGTTGCAGGGCGTCGCCGAGGCATACCGCACGCGGCGCGAGCAGCTGGAGGAGGCCGCGGAGAGCCTCACCGCTGCGCTCTCCCGAGGGGAGACGCCGGTCCCCCAGGCGGAGCTCTCGTACCGCTCGATCGAGGTTGCCGTCGCCGACTGGCGGCGCGTGTACGACCAGCGCTGGGGCGGCTGGGGCGGAGCGCCCAAGTTCCCGAGCGCCTCCACGATCCAGCTTCTGCTGCGCCACCATCGCCGGACGGGTGAGGCGTCGGCCCTCGCCATGGCGACGACGACCCTCGACCGCATGGCGAGCGGGGGCATGTACGACCAGCTCGGAGGGGGCTTCCATCGCTACTCGGTGGATGAGCAGTGGCTGGTGCCGCACTTCGAGAAGATGCTGTACGACAACGCGCTGCTGGTCCCCGCCTATCTGGACGCCTACCAGGTCACCAGGGACGGGGAGTACGCCCGGGTCGCGCGGGAGACGCTGGACTACCTGCTGCGTGACATGGCCGACGCGTCCGGCGGGTTCCACTCGGCCACGGACGCCGACAGCGAGGGCGAGGAGGGACGGTACTTCGTCTGGCGTCCGGGGGAGCTCGCGCGCGTGCTGGGGCCCGCGGAAGCCGAGCTGTTCGCAGCGGCCTACGGCGTCACGGAGCGCGGGAACTTCGAGGGCCGCAGCATCTTGCACCTGCCGCGGCCGCTTGGGCAGCTCGCCGCCGAGCGGGGGCTCGATCCGGAGGAGCTGCGCGGGCGGCTCGACCGGATGCGCGAGACGCTGCTGCAGGAGCGCGGGGGGCGTGTCCCGCCGGGCAAGGATGACAAGGTGCTGGCGGACTGGAACGGGCTGGCGATCAGCGCCTTCGCCCGCGCGTACCAGGTCCTCGGCGAGGGGCGGTACCGCGAGGCTTCCGAGCGGGCCGCGCGGTTCGTGGTGGAGGCGATGCGACCCGACGGTCTGCTGCGGCACGCCTATCGGGGTGGCCATGCCTACCTCGACGCTTACCTCGATGACTACGCTTTCGTGCTGCAGGGCCTGCTGGACCTGTATGGCGCGACGTTCGACCCCGCCTGGGTCGAGCGGGGGCGCGAGCTCGCGGAGGCGATGCTGGTCCGCTTCTGGGATGCCGAGGCTGGGGGGTTCTTCTTCACGACCGCCGACCGTCCCGACCTCATCTCCCGCCCGAAGAGGCTCGCTGACAGCGCAACCCCCTCGGGTAACGCCGTCGCAGCGCGGGCTCTGCACCTGCTGGGCAGGCTGGTCGACGAGGCCGGATACCTCCGGCGCTCACAGGAGACACTGCAGGCGCTGATCGGGCAGGCGGCGAGGATGCCTCGCGCCTTCCCCTCACTGCTCTGCGCGATGGATGCAGCTCTGGCGCCGCCCCAAGACGTGATCATCGTCGGGGACCTCGCCGCGGAGGCGACGCAGGCGCTGATCGCGGCCGCGCGCGCGGCCTTCGCGCCGGATCGGCTCGTGGCACTGAGCGACCCCGCAAGGGCCGGAGGTCGGGCGTGGCCGCTGATGGAGGGCAAGGGCCTGCTGGGCGGGAAACCGGCGGCCTATCTGTGTGATGCGAGCGGGTGTCGGCGGCCGGTCGCGACGGCCGATGAACTCGCGGAGTTGCTGGCGGACTGAGGTCGGCGCGCTCAGGACTGCCACGCCACACCGGAAAGGAAAACGAGACATGTCGGATGCCAGGCAGGAGTTCCTGAACACTGCGATCCAGTTCGAGCGCGATGGCTTCGACTTCTACACGGAGGCCGCCAGGAACGCTCAGAGCGATCTTGCGCGCGGCGTGTTCGAGTCGCTGGCGCAGGACGAGCTGCGGCACATCAGCTACCTGCGGACGCTCTCGGCGGGCGATGCGACCGTCAAGAGCGAGAATGAGGACCTCGCTGCACGGTTGCGGCCGATCTTCAGGGGCGCGGGAGAAGCCCAACAGACGGCGCACGCGGCGGAGGGGGACATTGCCGCGCTGAACCTCGGCATCGAGCGCGAGGACCGGGCGGTACAGACCTACGGGGACGCTGCGCGAGACGCCGAGGACGAGGGGTTTCGCGCGCTCTGCGAGCTGCTGGTGGGGATCGAGGAGGGGCACCGGAAGCTGCTCGAGAACGTCGTGGAGTACCTGGAGCACCCCGATAGCTTCTTCCTGCGGGAGGAGCGCTGGGTTGTGGAGGGGTGAACGAGACCGGGGCTGTGGTAGCCGTGGTCAATGGTGGTGTAGGAGCGGCCGGAACGGCGGTTATCAGACCACTTGCACAGGAGGAGCGGGCCATGACCGGCTTGCTGGAAGTCTATCGCTGTGACATCTGTGGGAACATCGTGGAGGTCATCCACACCGGCGGCGGAGACCTGTACTGCTGCGGGGAGCCGATGAAGCGGCTCAGCGAGACCGCCAACGAGGGCGCTGCGGAGAAGCATATCCCCGCGGTCGAGCGGCTGGCGAACTGCACGCTGGTCAAGGTCGGCGTTGTCCCCCACCCGATGGAGGAAGACCACTACATCGAGTGGATCGAGGTCGAGATCGATGGGAAGGCCTACCGCAAGTTCCTGAAGCCGGGCGATGCCCCCGAGGCGGCCTTCGAGGTCGTGGGCGAGGGCATCAAGGCGCGCGAGTACTGCACCCTCCACGGGTTGTGGAAGGGCTCGGGACCCTGCTAGGTGACCGGCGACCGGCGGTGCACGGCGCGGGAGTGCGAACGACAACCGACGAACTGCCGTGAGACGAGGGATCTCCGATGGGTGATGCGTACAAGGCCGCGCAGATGACCGACCGGGTGTGGTGGGTGGGGGCCATTGACTGGGACATTCGCGACTTCCACGGCTACATGACCGGTCGCGGGACCACGTGGAACGCGTTCCTCATTCTGGGCGAGGAGCCGATCCTGATCGATACGGTGAAGTCGTCCGCCCGGGCCGAGATGATGGCCCGGATCGCCTCAGTCATCGATCCGACCGACATCCGGCACGTCGTCTCCAACCACACCGAGATGGACCATTCGGGGGCGCTGCCGGAGGTGGTGCGGCTATGCCGGCCCGAGACGCTGTTTGCGTCGCAGATGGGCGCGAAGGGCCTGCCGGCGCACTTCGATGTCGGCATGCCGATCACGGCCGTCAAGGACCAGGAGACGGTGCAGCTGGGGGACACGACGCTGACCTTCGTCGAGACGCGCATGGTGCACTGGCCGGACAGCATGTTCACCTACTTCGCCGAGGACCAGGTGCTGTTCACCAGCGATGGTTTCGGGATGCACCTGGCCTCCCAGCAGCGCTATGCCGACGAGCTG
>VGFB01000477.1 GCA_016869015.1 Armatimonadota bacterium | reverse complement strand
GGGTCTGGTGCTCACCGCGCACGTCTTCCCCCCATCGGCCGCGACCGGTGACCATGCCGGCTGGCTTGAGCGGCAGGCCTACCGCTGGCTGTTTGGCCGTATCGACCGGGGGATCGCGGTCTCAGGGGCGATCCGCGCGGCCGTCGCGGCCTACACCCGCGATGGAGCCGAACGCTGGTCGGTGATCCACAACGGGATCGACCCGCATCGGTTCCGGCGGCAGGTGGATCCCGGCGCGAAGCGCCAGCAGATCGGCCTGAACCCGTCCGCCGCCATCGTGGGCGTCGTGGCGCGGCTCTCCCCGGAGAAGGGTGTGGACCTCTTCCTGCGGGCGGCGGCGCGGGTCGCCGAGGAGCTCCCGAACGTCGACTTCGTAGTGGTCGGCGACGGGCCGGAACGGGAGGCGCTGGAGGCGCTGGCTCACGAACTGCGTCTGAGCGGCCAGGTGGTGTTCCTGGGTCGGCGTCGCGATGTGCCGGAGATCCTGCCGGCGCTGGACCTGCTGGTTGCTCCGTCGCGCGAGGAGTCATTCGGTCTGGCCGCCTTGGAGGGCGTCGTGGCCGGGGTGAAGACGATCGCCTCGGACGTCGGTGGCCTGCGTGAGGTGCTGGGGGAGACGGCCTCGGTTGCCTTCGTGCCGCCGGACGATCCCGAAGCGCTGGCGGAGGCCATTCGACAGGAGCTCATGACGGTCCACCTCGACACACAGGAGGTCGGGGCCGAAGGCGCTGAGATGCTGAGCGGCAGGTCGCTGTCCCTCGCCGATATGCTGGTGTCGGAGACCGAGTTCAACCTCGATGCGATCGGGCTCCAGGCCACCGCGCAACCGCACGCTACCGACCGCCGCACCGAGCAAGACCGCCTGCTCGACCGCTTCCACATCCGCCGCATGGTGAAGGAGACCGTTGAACTCTACGAAGAGCTGCTCCGCGCGCGGTCCTGAGTCCCTCCTCGGCCGACACCTCGTTGCGTGCCTGCTGAGCGGCCTGGCCGCCCTGGCGTTGCCGGGGCTCGTGCGGGCCTCGCCGAAGTGCGTCGTCATCGTGCTGCCGCCGGGCGGTTGGCTGGAGACGGGGCCGTTGACGCAGGAGGCGCTGCTCTCTCCCGCGTTCGACGGCGCCGCCGGATCGCTCAGCTGCGCCGTTCCGCGACCCATGACAGAGGCCTCCGCCTGGGTGACGCTAGGGGCCGGCAACCGGGCGATCTGGCCCGACGGGGACGCCTCCCCAGGTTCCCTGGCTCTGCGTGATCCGCTCGGGCGGACGCGGTTCGTGCAGGCGCTGCGCGCCGCCAACGCGCGACTGCCCTACCCGGTGGAGATCGGCTCGGTGGGGCAGACGCTCCGCAGCGCCGGGCGTCGGACGGCGCTAGTGGGTCTTCGCGAGCCGTGGCAGTTGGCGGCCGCGATGGACGCCGACGGCAACGTGGACAACCTCCGCAACCACGCGTCGGTCCACAATCTCCGCGCAGAGCTGGAGCGGTCCGACTACATCGTGGTCAACGCGGACGCGGCGGAAGGCGATGCGGCGGTCCGCGCCCTCCTGGAGGCTGCGGCGGCGGCGCTGAGCCCGGACGACCTCCTGATCGCCGCCGCCTTGGCGCCCAAGGCGGCGCCCTACGACGGGCTGACGCCGGTCGCGGTGCGCGGACCTGGGTTCACCGGCTCGCTCTCCCAACTGACCAGCGCGACGACGCGGCGCTCGGGGATCGTCGCCAGCATCGACATCCCGCCCACGGTGCTGAGGCACTTCGGCCTGCCCGCCCCCGACAGCTACCGAAACGGCTCCACGATCGACATCTCCGGCCGCTTGCCTCTGAGCCTCGAGCAGGCGATCGCGTTGGACGTGCGCGGCCGGCGGGTCAACGCCTTCCGCAACGTCATCCTCCCGTTGGGCTTTCTGCTCCCGGCGGTCTTCGTGCCCCTGGCGGCGATCCGCCGGTGGCCTCGCGCGCCCCGGTGGCGGGCCGCCCTGATGTTCGCCCTCATGTTACTGCCTGTCGCGTCGCATCTGACCGCAGTCCTCCCCCACGGGTGGCCTGACGCCGCCTGGTTGCCTGCCGTTCTGGCGGCCGCGGCGGCCGGGGGGCTCCTCGTGGCGTGGCGCGGCCACACGACGTCGCGAGCCGTGGCGGGCTACGCCTTCATCGCGGCGGGGGTCACGCTGCTGGTGCTGGTGGCCGACCAGAGCGCGGGCGCGCCCCTGCAACCCATCGTTCCGCTGGGGTACGCGCTGGGCTTCGGCGGGCGGTTCTACGGGATCGGCAACGAGGCTTCCGGCCTGCTGATGGCGGCGGGAGTCGTCGCGGCGGGGCTGGTGGGCTCCATCAGCCGCGACACCGACGCCGCCTCGCGGAGCGTGCGGAGACTGGTCGTTGCGCTTCTACTTGCCTGCCCGGTCGCGGTGATTGCCCACCCCGCCCTCGGGGCCGATGCGGGCGGCACGCTGGCCTCGGTCATCTGCGTTGGGGCCTTCCTGGTCGCGGCTCGACCGGGCCGCCGTGCGTGGCTCTGGGGGCTCGTCGTGGCAGCTGTGGCGGTCGGCGCCCTGGCGCTCGTGGGGCAGCTTGACGCCGGGCGGCCGCCCGAGGCGATGACCCACGTCGGGCGCGCGTGGCTCCGGTTCACTTCTGAAGGCGGCGCCTACCTGGGCGAGCTGGTCCGACGGAAGGTCACGACGGCCCTCAACACCGCGCGGCTGATCCCCGCCCTCGTCCCCGCGACTCTCTGGGTGCTGTTCTGGACCTGCGTCCTCCTCCGCCCCCTGGGCTTCGTAAGGCGGGCGCACGAGGCACTGCCGGCCATGCGGGCGCCGCTGCAGGCGGCGGCCATCGGCGGACTCGTCGCCGCGCTCCTCAACGACTCCGCCTTCTCCATCCCGCTGACGATCCTCACCTTCGCGCTCCCGCTGCTGGGCCTGGCGTGCTCGGCCGACGCGGATGAGGGGGGTGAGCCCCATGGGTGACGTCGCCTTCCTGGGCCTTGATGTGGGCACCACCGCGATCAAAGCGGTCCTGGTCGACTCGCGCTTCCGCGTGATCGCGCAGGCCGGCGGAGAGTACCCCATCGACTGCCCCCGGCGCGACTGGGCGCAGCAGGACCCGGAGGACTGGTGGCAGGGGCTGATCTCCTGCGTGCGGCAGGTGGCGGTCGAGGCCCCGCAGGCGCGGGTCGCGGCCTTGGCGCTCTCGACCCAGGGCGATACCCTCTGCCCGGTCGACGGGGATGGCGGGGCGCTGGCCCCCGCGCGGACGTGGATGGACGCGCGCGCCGCGCCGGAGATCGCCGAGTTGACAACGCTGCGCGAGCCCCTCTGGTGGTACCGACGCTGCGGGATGCGCCCGGCGCCCTTTCAGGCTCTCGGCACGGTGGCCTGGCTGCGCAAGCACAACCCGGAGGCCTTCAGGCGGGCGGCGTGGTTCGCGCTGGTGCCCGACTTCCTGATGTTCCGGCTCTGCGGTGAGCGCGTCGTCGATGTGCCGAACGCCTCCCGCACCATCTTCTTCGACACGGTCCGCCGCGTGTGGGACCCGGAGGCGATGGGCCTCGTCGGCCTCGACGAGAACCGCGTCGCCGTGGCGCGGGAATCGGGCGAGGTCGTCGGCCGCCTGCGGCCCGCGGCGGCCGAGGCTTTGGGTCTGCCGACGGACGTCGTCGTCGCGACGGGCGGCCACGACCAGACCGCCGCGGCAACGGGCTGCGGCGCGCTCGCCGGGGGCACCATGATGCTCTCGTGCGGCACGGCCTGGGCGCTCCTGGGCGCGGCCCGCTCGCCGGTGCTCGACGCGCAGGCCCGTCTGCAGACCCAGTGCCACGCCTTCCCCGGTGGCTGGGGGGTGCTCGGCGCGCAGCCCGGCG
Organism: Armatimonadota bacterium; assembly: GCA_016869015.1. Classification (GTDB taxonomy): domain Bacteria; phylum Armatimonadota; class Zipacnadia; order Zipacnadales; family VGFC01; genus VGFC01. Next base: position 641 of record VGFB01000477.1, on the reverse strand, counting down.
GCGCGCTGCTCCGGTGGTTCCGCGATACCTTCGCCCCCGAGCTCTCGGGCCGCGGGGACGCCTACGAGACCCTCGTGAGCGAAGCCCAAGGCGCGCCGTCGGCAGGCGATCTCATCTGCCTGCCGCACATCTACGGGGCGATCACCCCCGCCTGGCAGCCGCAGGCCCGCGCCGCGTTCCTGGGCCTCACGCTGCAGCACACCCGTGGCTCGATGGTGCGGGCGCTGCTGGAGGGGGTCGCGCTGGAGTGCCGCTGGAACGTCGGGGTCATCGAGGAGGTCGTGGGCGCGCTCGGGGAACTGCGGATGATCGGCGGCGCCGCCAAGAGCCGCCCCTGGGCGCAGATCGTAGCCGACGCGACCGGCAAGCGCGTGCTCCTGCCCGAGGTCAGCGAGGCCGCGGGATACGGAGCCGCGCTCCTGGCCGCGAAGGCCGTGGGAGCGGTTCGCGACACCACGGAGATCACCGATCACCTGCCGATGGCCGGGGTCATGGAGCCCAACGAGAGGGAAGCGGAGCGCCTCGCGCAGTCCTTCGCGGCCTATCGGTCGGTGTTCGAGTCGTTGGCGGCCGTGAGGAGAACCTGAGCCTGGGAGGGGACCACGATGTCGCTGGCCGACACATTCTGGGACGGCGCCGCG
>VGFB01000476.1 GCA_016869015.1 Armatimonadota bacterium | reverse complement strand
CAGCAGTACTTCAAGATCAACCTGGCGGCGCTGTCGTGGGGTGAGATCCGGCGGTCCGCCGGAGGGGCGTGGCTCTTCTACTCCACGGCCCCGATCGTGGGGCTGTTCAAGCTCTTCCGGGCGCCGATGGTGATGGGCGAGAAGTTCCCCCGCGAGGTCAGCTTCGAGCCGCTGGACCCGGCCGGCTACGAGCGGTCATACCACGCCGTGGAGCCGCTCTTTGCGCCGCTGGCGGGGCTGGACTTCGAGCACTTCACCACCTTCCGCGTCCCGGAGATGCCGTACTCGAACACGATCTTCGCCTTCATGAACCGCCGCGAGAACGCCTACTCGGCGGTGTATCACATCATCTCCCCGATGGGCGATAAGAAGGGCATGGACTTCGTCACGCGCTTCCAGGACGGCAGCGGGCTGAGCACGACCAACGTGAAAGAGGGCGTGGCGATGGAGGCGCCGGCCCACCACCACCGCCGGCTGGTGGCCGGGGCCGGGGCGGAGGCCCTGTGGGAAGCGCACCGCGCGGAGGTCGCCCGACTGAGCCCCACCTGTGGCGGCCTGCGAGGCTCGGTCGGCGACGAGGACTTCATCGACTCCTGGCGGCGGTCGATCCGCGACTCCGCCGACTTCCACGCCGCGCGGGGCGTGTACGTCCCCGTGTAGGACGGCGGGTGCGCGGTGACCGGTGACCGGAACGGCGACGGCGGGGAGCGGCACGGCGACCGGTCGGCGCCGATCGACTTCATGCGCGCGGCCGCGATCGTCGCGGTCGTCGTCATCCATGCCTGGGGCCCCTCGACGGAGGTCACGCCCGAGCGCGGGCCCGTGCAGGCGGCGTTCTTCTGCCTCTTCGTCTGCGGCAGCTGGTGGGCCGTCCCCGGCTTCTTCTTCCTCAGCGGCCTGCTGCTTACCCAGCGCACCGAGTTCCCCACCTGGTCCGAGCGATTCGCGTGGCTTCGGAAGCGGGGCACGCGTCTGTTGCCGCCCTACCTCTTCTGGTCGGCGCTGAGCCTCATCGCCGCGGGGGAGACGGGCCCTCTCACAGTTGTGCGCAGCCTGGTCACGGGCACGGCTTCCTATCAGATGTACTTCGTCGTCGCGCTCGTGCAGGCATACGTGCTGTGGTGGCTCACGATGCCGTGGCTGAGCCGGCAGAAGCCCGGCCGGCAGAAGCTCGCGCTCTATGGCTGCCTGGCGGTCACCTTCGTCACTCACCTATGGCGCTGGAGCTACCTCGATGCCGTCGAGACGGACCGGTACGAGTGGCTGCGGGCGACGGTGCTGCCCTGGATCGGCTACTTCGCGTTCGGGTGCCTCGTGGCGCTGCGGTCCGGCGCCGCCGGGCCCGCGGCGGCACTGCACGGCATGATCGAGCGCCGGCCGGCGGCGCGGCGGGTGCAGCTGTTTGTGGCCGGGCTATTCGCGCTGATTCAGTTGGCGCTGATCGTGACCCAGGAGGCGACCTATCAGGGCCCCCATCGCGACGATCCCTACAGCACGGCCCTGAAGCCGCCGTACGCCCTCCTGATGCTCTTCGTAGTCGTCGCGCTGAGTGAGTGGTGTGAGGCGCGAGCGGGACCGAGAAGCAGGCGCTTCGCCACGGCCCTCGCGCGGGACTCCTACGGCATCTACCTGTGTCACGTGCTGGTCATGCAGCTGCTGGCCGGACACGTCTACCTGCGGCTCGCGGGGCTGAGCCTGCCGATGGAGCTGGCGTACCGCGTGTTGGGGCTCACGGTGACGCTGGGGGTATCCTGGGGGCTCGTGCGACTGCTGTCGCTGGTGCCGGGGGTGCGGTGGGTGGCGGGCGCGGAGAGTCGGTAGGCGAGTGACGACAGCCGGCGCAGGGGCGCGCTCCGACCCGCACGCGCCCTGCCGGGGGCAACCGCGTCTTTGGTTCGTCTACTCGGGCAGTTCCTGACCCTTCGTCTCCGGCGCCAGGGCGATCACCGGCAGGCCCAGCAGGAAGATCAGCGACATGTAGGCCGCGGCGTGCGGGATCCCCACCGACGCGGCGAGCGCCCCGGTGCCGAAGACGCCGATGGCGGACACCACGCGCCCGACGTTGAAGCAGAAGCCCTCGCCCGTCGCCCGCAGCCGGGTCGGGTACAGCTCCGGCAGATACAGCGGGAGCCAGCCGAAGAACGCCGTGATCGGGATGCCGGACAGGAAGGTCAGAACGAGCAGGCGCGTCCCGTACTCATGCACCGTGAAGTACAGGGGGAAGGTGACCGCGAGGCTGCAGAGGCACAGCAGCGCGTAGGAGGGCCGACGGCCCATCCAGCCCCCAATGAGCCCGCCGATGATCGCCCCGAAGATCGAGCCGATCGCCATCCACTGGGGCACTGCCGCCCGCGCCGTGGCCTGCGCGCGCTTGATGGTGAGCTGGGCCGCGCGAATGGAGGCGACCGCCGCGGAGGCGGCGTCGAACCGGAGCTTCTCGGCCGCGCCAGGCGATTCAGCCGCCTCCTCCAGCTTGCTCGCCGCTTCCTCCGCACGGGCGGCGGCGGCTTGCGCATCGGACTGAGCGGCGCGGGTCAGCTCGGCGGCCTCCTGCGCGGCGGGGGCGGCCTTGCGAGCCGCATCGACGACCCCCTGGGCCTCCTCCTGGGATACCGTCTTGGTCCCCGGCCTCGCCAAGGGGTCCGCGAGCTTCCCGGCGTCTTGCACCACCTTCGCTTGAGGCGCGGCGAGGTCGGGCGCCCAGGAGGGCAGCCAGCATTGCCACGCTCCCCACATCCCGAGCACCGCGATCGCCCCAAGGCCGCTGCCGACGAGCGTTCGCCGACGTGTCTCCCCGACGAAGAGGTCCCGTAGGCGCGATTCCTCGCCGCGTTCCTTGCTCTTCACGTAGCGCTCGGGCTCCTTGATGCCCAGCCGCAGGAAGAAGACCAGGAACGCCGGGATGGCCCCGCACCAGAGCGGTTGGCGCCAGCCCCAGTCGAAGTAGCGCGCCAGCCACGCAATCCCTGAGGAGGCCAGGAAGCCGAAGTTGGCCGCCGCTCCCAGCACGCCCGCCATGAGCGGCCGGGAGGCGTTCGGCCAGGTCTCCATCACCAGGGCGACACCCGCCCCCCACTCCCCGCCCAGGCCCATCGCGCCCAGGAACCGACAGGCGGCGATGTGCTCCCAGCGGGTGGCGAAGCCGCTCAACCCGGTGAAGATCGCGTAAGTGAGGATCGCCAGGGCCATGCTGCGCACGCGCCCGATGCGGTCCCCGAGCCGGCCGAATAGAATCCCTCCGGCGGCCATCCCGACCAGAAACAGGGACAGCGTCCAGCTGATCGCCATCGGGATCCGCGGCTCAGAGCCGGGCCCCATCAGCTCCACGAGGGCCGGGCGGATGAAGTTGGCGTAGATCCCCATCTCCATCCCGTCGAACATCCAGCCCAGGAAGGCCGCAATGAGGGCCATCCACATCGCCGAGGTGAGCTTCTTCCGGGCCTCGCCGCCGTCGGGGGTCGAGGGAGTCTCAGCCATCGCGGGGGTCACCGCTTTCCGTCGTACGGGATCGTGCCGCCGATGCGCGCCGCGGCGACGCGAGTTTCGGCGCGAGCTCCCTTCCGCCCTCCTCAGGGGCCGGTCACGACGACGCCGACGACCGGCAGGTCGTCGGCGTCGCCTTCCTGGCTTGCGTGAAACGCGCTAGGGTGTCGTCGGGTTCGCAGCGGTGGCCCACTCGTTGGCCACCGTGTTGCCGCTCAGCCACTTGGCGTGGCCGTCGGCAAAGCTCACGTTGATCCCCTCGTTGTGAGGCACCAGCCACTGTCGGGTGGTATTGACGTTGGCGCCGCACGTCCACTGCCCACACGAGGTCGACGTGAGAAACCCGCGCATGTCGCCCAGTACCGGGTGGTTGGAGTCGCCCATGAGGTACTTGCCGGCGGGCGCCGGGATCTGGGCCATGCTGGGCGGGCTCGCCGCGCGGTTCCAGTACCAGTTGACCAGGGCCACGTTCGGTCGCACGTCGTAGAACGAGCCCTGGTAGGTCATGCTCCCCCGGTACGGGCTACTCGGACACCCGTAGAGCTGCCAGTTCTTGATGTAGGGCTGCAGTTGGTGGGGCCACACGATCCACGGTTGCACGCCGTTGTAGGCGCCGTAGGCGTGGCAGAGCATCGCCTCGTCGTAGTCCTGAACGTACATGAGGAAGCCGAGGGCGATCTGCTTCTGGTTCGACAGACAACTGGCCTGTCGGGCCTTCTCCCGGGCTCGAGCGAATACCGGGAACAGAATCGCTGCCAGGATCGCGATGATCGCAATCACGACCAGGAGCTCGATCAGGGTAAACCCGCGTCGCTGCATGGCATTAGCCTCCCAAGGAGTGTTGTCGCCCCGCAATTCCCTCCAATGCACCATATCACCTGCTGCAACATCCTCGGCGCCGTATCAGTGCCTGATCCGATGGACGGAGACCGTCGGGACGGGGGGCCCGGCGGCTCCGGTCGCGTCTCGCCCGGTGGGTGCGCGGCCGTTGTCCGCCGTACACCGGCGGGAGGAAG
>VGFB01000475.1 GCA_016869015.1 Armatimonadota bacterium | reverse complement strand
GCGTGCGGACCTTCCGCCCAGCGAGATCGAGCCGACGGACTACCTGCCCGTCTCGGAGCGCGACCCGCTGGACATGCTGGAGGAGGTCGACGGGGCCATTGCGGGGGTGCAGAACCTGCATCTGAGGGCCCTGCTGGAAGCGTTCTTCCAGGACAAGGCGTTCCGCCGCCGGTTCGCCCATGCGGCCGGAGCGAAGAGCCTGCACCACTCCTTCGTGTCAGGGCTGCTGGAGCACACGGTCAGCGTGGTGCGGCTCCTGTGGACGCTGCATGAGAGTCACCCTCAGCTTGACCGAGACCTGTTGACGACCGGAGCCCTTCTGCACGACATCGGGAAGACAGAGGAGCTCACGACCGGGACGACCATCGAGTACACCGACACGGGGCGACTGCTCGGGCACACCGTCCTGACCGACCGCATGGTGCGAGAGCGGCTGGGGGGCCTGCCGGACTTCCCCGAGTCGCTGGCCGACCTGCTGATGCATATGCTGTTGAGCCACCACGGTCAGAAGGAGTACGGGGCGCCGATCGTGCCCATGACGGCCGAGGCGTGCGCTCTACACTACGCGGACAACCTGGACGCCCACGTGCAGTACTTCAGCCAGGTGGTGGCCCAGAGCGCCGGGGCGGGGAACCGCTGGTCCGACTACCAGCGCCTGTTCGACCGATACATCTACCTGGGGGACGCGGGAGAGCCGCCTCCCCTCGCTGAGGCCGGAGAAGCGGGGAACGCGTCCTGAACATTGGCCGGACCGCAGCGTCTATAGGTTCGTGGGAGCAACGCTCTGCATGTCGAGCCACCAGGTTGCGACCCTGGTCCAGCGGGCCCGGGCGGGCGACGTCGTCGCCTTCGAGCAGCTTGTCCAGCCATACCTGGGCCGCCTGTACAACTACCTGGCCCGCATGGTCGGCGATGCGTCCGACGCCGAGGACCTGACGCAGGACGCGATTCTGCGCGCGCATCGGGCCATCGGCTCGTTCCGCGGCGGCGCCACGTTCCAGACATGGCTCTATCGGATCGCGACGAATATTGCGGTGGACGCGCTGCGCCGTCGCGGCCGACAGAAGGTGAAGGTCACATCGCTGGACGATCCGCTGCAGTCGGAGGAGGGTCTCGTCCCGCGCGAGGTACCCGACACGCAGAGGGACCCGCTGGAGCTGGCGGAGGCGGCAGAGCTGCACGGGGAGGTGCAGCAGGCCATCGCGTCGCTGTCGCCGAAGTTGCGGGCGGTGGTGCTGCTGTTCGACATGCAGGGGATGTCCTATGAGGAGATTGCGGAGGCGCTGGACTTGCCGCTGGGCACCGTGAAGAGCCGGTTGTTCAACGCCCGCGCGAGGTTGAGAGAGCGGTTGGCGCCGTACGTCGGAGGATGAGCTCGACCGACGGCAAGAGGGTGCACAAGATGGAACGCTGCAGGGATTACCGCCGGCTGATCGGGGCTGAGGTGGACGGCACGGCCGACGCGGAGGGGCGAGCGGCGCTGCGTCGGCACCTGGACGCGTGCGCAGACTGCGCGCGGGAGGTGCGGGAGCTGCAGCGCGTGCGGCGGCTAACCCGCGACCTGCCCACGCTGGCGCCGTCCGCCGCACTGAAGCCGGCACTGGCGGCGCGGTTGCGCGCCCAGAGGGCGTCGTGGCTCGACCGGTTGTTTGGGAGTCTGCGGCCCAACGAGATCCGGCTTGCCGCGGGCGTAGCCTTGTTGCTGGTTCTCGCGATCGGGGTCGGGGTGGTGGCTCTCCACGGTCCGGGCGCGACGAGCGGCCCCGCCACCCGGGTGGTGGAGATAAGTTCGCCCGCGCCTCCGTCGCCACAGGCGCCGGCGCCCGCCGATGAGTACTTGCAGGGGTGCGGGCTCGTACACGGAACTCTCGATCAGGACCAGGCGTACTGGGGCGCCGACTCCGTTCAGTTGGCAACCTACGCTCGCTGAGACCCGCCTCGCGGGAACCCTCCGACCACAAACACGTGAAGCGCTTCCCGGTACACGGAATCGGTCTGCAGAGGGCTCTGGCGCTCATCCTGGCCTCGTTCACCATGGCCGTGATGGTGGCGCCCGGCGCCGTCTCGGCCGCCGGCAACAAGGCGTTGGAGGTCCTCCGGAAGGCCGTCCTGGCGCAGGGCCACGTGGCCTACTCAAGCGTGGGCACCGTGACCGGCCCGCCGGGTCAGGGCGCCCGGCCCTCGACACAGACCGTCTTCCGCCAGGTAGGGGGCCGGGAGCGCATCAAGGTGCAAGATGGCGCCGGGCGGGCGGTGTGGCTGCGCGTCTGCGATGGGAAGACATCCTGGGAGCACCATCCGGGTACGGGCCAGGTCTTCACGCGCGTCCAGCCCCCAGCCGAGCGGCTGCGCGCTCGTGAGCTGTTCAACCTGGAGATGCTCGGCGCGAACTACGACGTGCGACTGGTGGGGGCCGAGACGATTGCGGGGCGGCAGGCCTACCGGATTCGGATCGGCTCGACAGGCTCCGAGCGGCGCCCGGTACGGGAGGTGTGGATCGATCAGGCCAAGTACGTCGAGCTCAGGACCCAGGGCTTCGGTCCGGATGGGCGAGCGATCCGCTCGGTGGTGGTGGACCGCATCAACTTCGCTCCGACCTTCCCCGCCGGCGCCTTCGCCTTCGCGTCGCCCCCTCGCTGCAAGACCCGCGCGATCGCCCCATCGCGCTTCGTCGGGTCCGTGAGCGCCGCCGCCAAGCAGGCGGGCTTCGGCGCGCACCTGCCGCCTCGGGTGCCTGCGGGCTTCGCGCTGTACCCGAACCTGGCCTCCGTCCGCGAGATTCGGGGTGTAACCGTTCTGTGGTTCCAGTACACCGACGGGGTGAGGCAGTTCTCCGTCTTCGAGCGGAGCATCCCCCCGGGGGGCAAGGAGCCGCCCCCGGGGCGGGGCTGGGCAAGGACGGTCCGGGTCGGCGACGCGCACTTCACCATCGTCGGCCAGCTGTCACCCCAGGAATTCGAGACCATCACGGCGGGCTACGCAGCGCTGCCCAGGTAGGCCGCCGCAGGGGAGGCCCCCCATGCAGCGTGCCGCGAGAGCCGCGTTTGTCCCCGATGTGCTGTTCCTCGCGCTGGCGCTCCTGTCCACGCACTCCATCGCTCCTGCCGCGATCGGGCAGACCTCGGGCGGCGTTGCCGCGACCGTGACCGCGATCGAGGGCCAGGCCGAGGTGATCGCCCCCGGTGGGGGCGCGGCTACAGCCGCCAGGGTCGGGTTGCGCGTGCCGCCCGGCAGCACCGTGCGGACAAAGGCGGGCGGTCGTGTGGAGCTGCAGTTCGACGACCGCTCTTTGCTGCGGTTGGACCAGAATACCGAGGTCACGATCCTCAGCGGCCCGCAGGAGCGGGGCGTCATGGTAACGCTGGGCAACATCTGGGCGAAGGTGCAGTCGGTCTTCGGGGCGTCCAAGTTCAAGGTGAAGACGCCCACCGTCGTTGCGGGCGTGCGGGGGACCATCCTGCGGGCGGAGGTCACCGCGGAAGAGGCCGAGATCGCGGTGGACGAGGGGGAGGTGGAGGTGGCGCCGGTCGAGGGTGGGGGTCAGGTGATCGTCGGCGCGAGCGAGCGGGTGCGGGCGAGGCGCGGGGTGCGCGATCTGCGGCCCGACCGCTTCGATCCGGCGGCCCGGAACGACTGGGAGTTCTGGACCGATCCGCTGGTTCAGAGGGAGATCGAGGACCTCAAGGCCGCCGCTGCGGCGTCTCAGCAGACCTGTGAGGGGGTCGCGCGGCGCACGAAGGAGGTCCACGAGGCTCTGGCTCTCGACACCCAGGCGGCGTGGCGGCTGTCGGTGCGCGTGAGCAGCGCCGGCAAGCTGCTGGGGGCGGTGAGGCGTGCCCTCGGCGAGGCCCCGCCTCCTCCTCGTCCGCCCGGTCCACCCGTGAGGCCCGGGGGCGCCCTGCCTCCGCCTGCGAAGGCGCAGCTGTTGGTCTGGCTGGAGACGGCCGCCGGCGCGTACACGCAAGCAGCGCCGCTGGTCGCACGCGGCCGGGAGGCCATGACGCAGCACGTCGAGGATGTGGAGGCGCTCAGGCAAGCGATGGCCGCCCAACAGGCGGCCGAACGCGCGCTGTCGGAGGGGCTGAGCGCGTTCCGACACCGCCGGGAGGTCGATCCGCACTGGCAGACCTTCCGCGGCCCGTGCGAAGAATCGGAGAGTCACAAGGCCCGCATCGCCCAGCAGCTCGGCGAGTGCCGCCCGATGCTGGCGCCCGAAGTGCCGGACCAGCTCGGCGACGACCTGCGCCAACTCAAGACCATACAGCACCAGTTTGCGTGGGGCCTGAAGGTGCTCGACGCTCTCGATCAGCAGATCACAACCGGGCAGTCGGAGGTAGCGCGGCTGAGGGAGTTGGTGGCCGCGCTGCCGGACGCCCCGTGACGCCCGGCCTGTCACAGCGCTAGTGGCGTGTCAGCCGTGATTCTGGCAGTTGCCGTTTGTCGTCGTGGGTCGGCTCACCAGAGCCGACGCCGTCCGGCATTGACCTGAAGGCTCTGTC
>VGFB01000474.1 GCA_016869015.1 Armatimonadota bacterium | reverse complement strand
GCGTGCTTCGCCGCGAGCGCCTCGAGGCCCGCGGCGAGCTGCTCGCCCCGCGCCGTCGCGTTCGCGAGCACGTCGCCCTGCTCCATCGCCTCAATGGTCGCCAGCCCGGCGACAGACGCCAGGTAGTTCCCCCCGAACGTCGTCGCGTGATCGCCCGGCTCGAAGACCGAGGCCACCTCGTCGGTCGCGAGGCACGCGCCGACAGGCATGCCCGAGCCCAGGGCCTTGGCGAGGGTCATGATGTCGGGCTCGATGCCGAAGTGCTGATAGCCGAACCACTTCCCTGTGCGCCCCATCCCCGTCTGGACCTCATCGAGGATCAGGAGCAGCTCGTACTGGTCGCAGAGGCCCCGCACTTCCTTCAGGTAGTCGGGGGAGGGCACGTGGACCCCGCCCTCGCCCTGAACCGGCTCCAGCAGCACCGCACAGGTCCGGTCGGTGATGGCCGTCTCCAGCGCTCCGGGGTCGTCCCAGGGCACGTGCACAAAGCCGGGCGCCAGGGGCTGGAACTGATCCTGGCGGTGGTACTTCGCCGTCGCCGGGAGCGTGCCCAGCGACCGCCCGTGGAAGGAGTGCTCGGCCGTGATGATCTCCGCGCGGCCCTCGCCGTGCTTCATCAGCGAGTACTTGCGCGCGAGCTTGATCGCCGCCTCGTTGGCCTCCATCCCGCTGTTGCAGAAGAAGACCTTGTCGGCGAAGGAGAGGCGGCAGAGCTCCCTCGCCAGCCGGGCCTGTGGCGGGATGTGGTAGAGGTTGGAGGTGTGCAGCAGCTGTCGCGCCTGTTCGCCGATGGCCCGCGCGACGGCCTCCGGTGCATGGCCCAGACTGCACACGGCGATCCCCGCGAGGAAGTCCAGGTACGCTTGCCCCTCGGCGTCCCACAGCCGACAGCCCTGCCCCCGCACGAACGCCACCGGCTGCCGCCCGTAGGTGTTCATCACATGCTGCTTCGTCAGCGCAATCGTCTCGGCCGTCGTCATCGTTGTCCTCCTGGTCTCCACCGGCCGGCAGCCCTCCCGCCCTCGCCTCCGCCGTCCCTGTCACCTGTCACCTGCCGTTCCCGTCACCTGACCACCATCGTCCCGCAGCCGCCGTCGGTGAAAAGCTCGATCAGCAGCGCGTGGGGCACGCGGCCGTCGACGAGGTGGGCGCGCTCGACGCCCATCTCGACCGCGCGCAGGCAGCCCTCGATCTTCGGCAGCATGCCGCCCGAGGCCGAATCGCTCACGAGGGCCGCTTTGGCCTCGTCCAGGGTGAGGACGCTCACCAGCGAGGCGGGGTCCTGCGGGTCGCGCAGGAACCCCTTCACGTCGGTGAGGTTGAGCATCTTCGCCGCGCCGAGCTCAGCGGCGATCTGCCCCGCCGCGTGGTCGGCGTTCACGTTGTAGTGGTTGCCCTCGCGGTCGGCGGCCAGCGGCGCCACGACCGGAAGGTACCCATCGGCGAGGAGCTGGTGCAGCACGGCCGGGTTGACCTCGGTCACGTCGCCCACGCAGCCCAGGTCCACGTCGCAGCTGTCCTTGCGGAGCTTCTCGGCCACCAGCAGGCCGCCGTCGATGCCGCTGAGCCCAACCGCGCGGCCGCCGGCCTGATGCAGCGCGGTGACGATGCGCTTACCGGTGAGCCCGATCAGCACCATCTGCGCGACGCACAGCGTCTCCTCGTCGGTGACCCGCAGGCCGTCCACAAACCGCGGCTCGATGCCCAGCCGATCCATGTAGCCGCTGATCTCGGGACCGCCGCCGTGCACGACGACGGGCTTCACCCCGAGGTGCTGAAGCAGCACGACGTCCGTGGCGAAGTTGGCGAGGCAGTCGCTCTTCGACATGGCGCTGCCGCCGATCTTGATGACAAAGGTCTGCTCCCGATGGCGCTCGATGTAGGGGAGCACCTCAAGCAGGACCTCGGCGATCTGAGGAGCGGAAGCCATGTCAAACCTCCTGACGGCGGTGGGAAGTGAGCGGCGAACGGTCAGAGCTCGTCGACGGCGTTGAACTCGATGTACCCCGGCGCCAGATCGCACGTCCAGACCGTGCAGCAGGCCTCGCCCAGGCCGAGGTGGACGGTGACCTCGATGTCCCGCTCGGCCAGCGCCTTGCGGCCGGCCGCCATGTCGTGCGCGACGGGCTCGCCGGAGGCGAACGTCCGGATCCCGCACCAGTCGATGGTCACGCGGTACGGGTCGATGCACACGCCCGCCGCCCCGGCCCCCGCCGCGACGCGGCCCCAGTTGAAGTCCCGCGCGTAGTAGGCCACCTTCAGCAGCGTGTAGTTCGCGAGGTGGCGGCCGATCTGTCGCGCTTCGTCCCACGTTCGTGCGCCCGTCACGTGGATCGTGATCCGTTTCGTCGCGCCCTCGCCGTCCCAGGCGATCTTCTTCGCCTGTTCGGTGCAGCAGTAACGCAGGGCCTCGGCGAAGGCGGTGTAGCGCGGGTCGTCCTCGCACGCCAGGCTTGGCGCGCCGCACGCGCCGTTGGCGAGGATCGCCACGGTGTCGTTGGTGCTCTGATCGCCGTCCACGGAGATGCAGTTGAAGCTCTCCATCACGGCCGTGCGCAGAGCCCGACGGAGCAGCTCCGGAGCGATCCCGACGTCGGTCGTGAAGAACGCGAGCATGGTCGCCATGTTGGGGTGGATCATCCCGGCGCCCTTGCAGATGCCCCCGATCCGGGCCGGTACGCCGCCCAGGTCGAACTCGATCGACACGGCCTTCGGGTAGGTGTCGGTGGTCATGACGGCCTGTGCGATGACCTCCGGGGCCGTCTGTCCCAGCTGTCCGCCCAGGCTCGCGATGCCGCTTTCGATCTTCTCGATCGGGAGCTGATGGCCGATGACACCCGTCGAGCAGACCACGACCTCAGAGGGGAGGACGCCCGTAGCCGCGGCCGCCGCGCGAGCCATGCGGTAGGCGTTCTCCATGCCCTGGGCTCCGGTGGCGCAGTTCGCGTTGCCGCTGTTCGCGACGATGGTGCGCGCGTAGCCGTCCGCGACCGCGCGTTCGGTCACATATGTCGGAGCGGCGCGGAACTGGTTCGTGGTCAGCGTCGCCGCTACAGCTGCCGGGTGGTCCGAGTGGATCAGCACGAGGTCGGGCTTCCCGGCCTTTACGCCGCAGTTCATCGCCGCCGCGCGGAAGCCGCGCGGTGCGGTGACATTCCCTGGGATGTCGGTGTGGGACATGGTACGCCTCCTGTCGCTCGCTTGTGAGATCACCCCGCCGCCGGTCGCCGGTCACCGATCACCCGCCGTTCCTACGGCCAGACGGGCGCGCCGGTGAGCCCCGCCGTCTCGTCGAAGCCGCACATCAGGTTCATGCACTGCACGCCGGCGCCGGCCTGGCCCTTGATCAGGTTGTCGATCACGCTGACCACGATGACCTTCCGGGTGCCGGGCTGGATGGTGAGGCCGATGAAACAGCGGTTTGAGCCATGCGCGTACTTCGATGCCGGCAGTTCCCCCTCGGGCATGACCTCGACGAACGGCTCGTCCGCGTAGAAGTCCGCGTAGCGGCCCAAGAGCTCCGCCGGGGTGGCATCCTCCTTCAGGAGCGCATAGGCCGTGGTCAGGATTCCGCGGGTCATCGGGATCAGGTGCGGAGTGAACGTGACGCTGACCGGCTCGCCGAGCAGGCCGAGTTCCTGGTCCATCTCCGAGGCGTGCCGGTGCACGCCGGGACTGTACGCGGCGACCCGCTCGTTGGCCTCAGGGAAGTGGTAGTTCAGCGCCCACTTCGTCCGACCGGCGCCGGAGATGCCGGACTTGCTGTCGACGACCAGGAAGTCGGTGTGGATCATCCGCGCCTGCGCCAGCGGGGCCAGGGCCAGGATGGCGCTCGTCGGGTAACACCCCGGCAGAGCGGCCAGGCTCGTGGCGCGGACGGCGTCGCGATGGAGCTCGGGAAGGCCGTATACGGCTTGCGCGAGGAGGTCGGGCGCCGGGTGCTCCCCGTAGTGGCGCTGGTATGCCTCCACGCTGCTCAGGCGAAAGTCGGCCGAGAAGTCGAAGACCTTCCGACCCGCCTCCAGCGCCTCCCGAATCCAGGGCACGCCGACCTTGGACTCGAGCGAGAAGAACAGGAAGTCACAGCGCTCGATGGCCGCCTTGGGGTCGGACGCCTCTACCAGGAGGTCAAGTTGTCCACGCAGCTGCGGATGGATCTGCGAGACCGGCTGCCCGACCGTCGCGTGCCCGCCCACATAGGTGATGCGGACCTCGGGATGCCCGAGCAGCAACCGGCACAGCTCAACGCCCCCGTAACCGGATACTCCGAAGATGCCGACGTTCATGGCCGGTCGCTCCTTCGTGGCGTTCCGTCCTCACAGCCGGCGCCCGACAAACAGAAAGTGCCCCCCGAGATCGTCGGGCGGCACTGGAAACGCAATGCCTGAACGCAGGGCGGCGGCGACAGGTTAGGTCAAGCGCCTCCTGGCACGCTCCGGCAGTGAGCTGGGGTGAAGGGGTGCAGTCATGTTCGCAGGTCCCATCGTCTGGTCGACGGGC
>VGFB01000473.1 GCA_016869015.1 Armatimonadota bacterium | reverse complement strand
ACCCGCTGTTCGCCTTCTCGCTGGCGCTCATCTGTCTCTCGCTCCTGTTCGCTCTTGGCGCCATCGACACGGGCCGCCTCCGTTGGGCGCTCCTTGCCGGGCTGTGCCTGATGGTACTTGGGAACGTGCACACTTACGATCTGCCCGCGGTCCACCTGACGATCCTCGCCTGGCTCGCCATTGCCGTGGCCACCCGGCGTCTGGGCCTTGCGCGCGGGCTCCTCATCTACGGGGTCATGCTGGTGATGACCCTCCCGGGGGGCCTCTGGCAGTGGCATGTCATGCAGACCGACGCGCTTTACCGCGCCAAGGCCGACACCCCGACGCTCTCCCGCCCCTATCTCGACTACGTGCTCGGCCACGGCGTGCCCTGGCTGCTGGCCGCCATCGGCGTCCTCTGGCTGGCGCGGACGAAGTCCACCCAGCGGCCTCGCCTTCTCTACCTCATTCCGTGGGCCGCCATCGCGAGCGCGGTCATCTACCTCCCGGTCCCCTGGCAGCGCAAGATGGCCGAGGGCATGCAGTTCCCCCTCTGTCTACTTGCCGCCGCCACGTTGGCGCTGGCGTTGGGCGACTGGCTGACTCGCCGGTACCCCGACGCGGGCCTCGCGGAGCGGCGGCTCTTCGCCCTGACGGTGGCCGCAACGCTCATCGCGATGCCCTCGAACGCGCTCTTCCTCACGGACTGCCTCCGGCACGTCGGCGCCAACAACGCCGGCCTGGCGCATGTCCTCATGCCCCCGATCTTCCTGGAAACCGGGGAGTACGCGGCCCTGCGCGAGCTGGCCGCGCGGGGCACGGACCGCGACGTGGTCCTCTGCTCCTCCACGATCGGCAGTCACGTCCCCGCGCTCGCGCCCTGCCGCGTCGTGGCCGGGCACTGGGGAGAGAGCGTCTACGTGACGCCCACGGCGACCGGCGGCTGGCAGCGACAGCCGTTCGAGTCGTACGCGCTGCTGGCGGTCCTGCGGTTCTACAGCCCGGCGAGCAGCGAGGTGGAGAAGGCCGCGACGCTGCTGGCGTTCAATGTGACGTACGTGCTGTGCGGTCCGGCCGAAGAGCGTCTGCACGCCTCCCGCACGGGCGCGCCCGGAGCCGGGACGGCCCGCGAGGCGCTGCAGGCGCTGCCCTTCTTGGAGGAGATCTACGCGGCGGACGGGGTGACGCTCTTCCGCGCGACCTCTGCTGCAGAGGTGCTGGGCTTCCTCCGCAGTCCGCCTGCGCCGGACTCCCGGCCGGAGATCTAGCCTGTGCTCGCGCGAGGGACCATGGCGTCGGAGCGACCTGAGGTATCTCTGGTCTTCCCGGCCTACAATGAGGCGGAGAGCCTTGTGCCCGCCCTTGAGACGGCCTTGGCCTACCTCACGGGCCGCGGCCTTTCGGCCGAGGTGCTCGTTGTGGACGACGGCAGCCGGGACGACACCGGAGCCGTGGGCCGGGCCTTCGGGGAGGAGCACCCGGAAGTCCGCGTCCTGTCCCACTCGCCCAACCGAGGCAAGGGCCGGGCGGTGAGGCGGGGAATGCTGGCGGCGTGTGGCGAGTTCCGGGTGTTCATGGACGTCGACCTGGCTACGCCGATCGAGGAGCTCGACAAGCTCCTGGAGGCGTTGCAGGGCGGCGCCGACGTGGCGATCGGGACGCGCTACGTGGCCGCATCTCAGGTCGAAGTCAGGCAGCACTTCATCCGGCGGACCATGGGGGCGGCCTTCCGGGCCCTGGCGCGGTCGCTCCTCCGCCTGCCGATCAGCGACTTCACCTGCGGGTTCAAGGGGTTCCGCGGCCCGGTCGCCGACGAGCTCTTCAGCCGCCTGACCGAGTTCGGCTGGGCGTTCGATGCCGAGCTCCTGTTGCTGGCCGCTCGCACGGGGCATCCCCCGGTGGAAGTGCCTGTCCGCTGGAGGGATGTACGCGGCTCTACCGTGGCGCCGCTCTCCGCCGCCTGGGAATCGCTGCGGGCGCTCTTGCGCATCCGCGCGAACGACCGACGGGGACTCTATGGCCAAGCGCAGACGTGACCGGGCCCGATCGGCTCTCGAACCGACCCCGGCCGAGCGCTCCACCCCCTCGCCCGCCGGCCTCCGTCGCGGCGTGAGGAGTGAGCTGGCGCCCCTGTTGGTCATCGCCGCGCTGTCGGTGGGCATGATCTGGCGGGTGACGCTCGCCGGCCGCGTGATGGCCCCCGGCGACTTGCTGCTGATCATGGAGCCCTGGCGGCATTCGGCGCGGCAGCTCTTTCCCGAGTTCCAGCGCCCCCAGAACCCGATTCTGGACGGGATCCAGCAGTTCTACCCCTGGCGCAAGTTCGCGGGCGAGAGCCTGCGGAACGGCATCCTCCCCCTGTGGAATCCGCATGAGCTGTGCGGCACCCCGTTCATCGCCAACAACCAGTCGGCCGCGTTCTACCCCGAGACGTGGCTCCACGCCCTCCTGCGCACCGACCGCGCGCTGGGCTGGGCCACGGCGCTGCACTTCTTCACCTCGGGCGCGCTGATGTACTGGTTTCTGCGCGCGCTTGCCCTCCGGCGGACAGCGGCTCTCCTGGGGGCGATCGCATTCATGTTCAACGGCTTCGTGGTTGGTTGGCTGTGCTTCCCAAGCTTCCGCTCGGTGCCCGCCTGGCTGCCCGGGATGTTGATCGGCGTCGAGATGGCGGCGCGCACGCGTCGGATGTCGTGGCTGGCCCTGGCCGCGCTCTTCGTCGGACTGCAGTTCCTGGCCGGGAACCTGCACATCTCCCTCCTCGTGCTGATCGTCTTCGCGGCCTATGTGCTGTTCCGTTCAGCTCAGGCCTTCCGGGTCGGAGACCGGGGCGTCGCGGGGTGGCTGCTCGAGGGTGGCGTTGCCGCCGCCGTCGTCGGCGGTCTCCTGGCCGCCGGGCAACTCCTCCCGGTGGTTGAGCTCGCCCCGGTCTCCAGCCGCGCCGGAGGGATTCCGTACACGGAGATCCTCAAGCTCGCGACACCGGCCCCGCTTCTGCTTACGGGCCTGCTCCCCGACATCTTCGGCAACCCGGCCGACTACAACCACTGGGGCGCCGAGCTGGGCCCGGTCTACCGCGCCTACACCGAGACCACCTGGTACGTCGGCGTCTTGCCGTGGCTGATCGGGGCGGCAGGCCTCTTGGGCCGTCTCCGCTCCCAGGCCTGGTTCTGGCTAGGCCTGCTGGTGCTCGGGGTCGTCTGGGCCATCGGCACACCGGCCTACGCACTGTTCTACTACCTGGTGCCTGGCGCGCCCTCCCTCAGTGGCCTCGGGCGCGCCATCCTCCTCAGCAGCACGGCCCTCTGCGTCCTGGCCGGGCTGGGTCTCGATGCGCTGCTCGATTGGTGCCGCGACCACCCGGCGCGCGTCCGGAAGCACGTAGCCGCGGCCGCAGCGGTCGTGGGTCTCGTGGGGCTCATCGGCGGCGCGCTGGTCTGGGTGCGGAGCGGCGCCCTCGAGGAGTCCCTGCCCGGCATCGGCGGCTACACGAGCCTCCAGCTGGGCCGCTTCGCACTCCTGCTGGCCCTGACGGCCGGACTGCTGGGGCTGCTCCCCACCCGGCGCCGCTTCGCTGCAGCGGGCCTGGTCGCGCTCCTCGCGGTGGACCTGTATGTGGGCCTCGACAAGTTCACCCCCGCCGTCCCGCGTGAGTTCTTGCACGTGAGCAGCCGGACGGTCGATCTCATCCGCGCCGACCCCGACCCCGTGCGCGTGCTGTCACTCGGGACGGATGCCGTCCGACGGATGGCCCCGAACACGCCGATGATCGCGGAGCTCCACGACATCCAGGGCTCCGACTCGCTGGAGATCGGCGCCTCGCGGCGGCTGGTCAACGCCCTCTCCACCGATCGCCTCGGCTTCCTCCAGCCGGACCCCGCGCTTCCGGCGGTGGCGCTTCTCGGCGCGAAGTACGTGCACTCCGCCGTCGATCTGGGCGAGGTGCCGGGCCTCACGCTCATCTCGAGCGGCGAAGGTTGGCTCTACCGCAACGAGCGCGCGATGCCGCGGGCCTTCGGCGGATGGGCCTGGGAGGTCGTGACGACCCCAGACGAAGTTCTCCGCCGCATGGCGGCGCCGGACTACGACCCCCACACGGTGGTGACGGTTGGGCGTCTCCCCCACGCGGGGGTCGCTACCGCCGAACCCCCGACGTTCACCGTCTCCTATTCGGGCCCCCAGCGCGCGACGATCCGGGGCTCGCTCAACCCAGGGCAGTTGGTCGTCCTGACCGATACCCACTACCCGGGTTGGCGAGCGTTTCAGGGGAGCCGCGAGTGTCCCGTACTCCCGGTGAACTTCGCCCTGCGCGGCGTGGCGGTCGAGACGTCGGGCGAGACCCTTGAGCTCGTGTATCTCCCCGCCTCCTTCCGCGCCGGCCTGTTCATGGCGCTCTGCGCGGCCGGGCTGCTGGCGGGAATCGGCGCGTCCGCGGCCGCCGGGCGGAGGCGGTGCCGCCCATGAGTACCGCCGACTCCACGACCGCAGGGACGACCGGTCGGCTCGCGCAGGTGTTGCGCCCGGCGGC
>VGFB01000472.1 GCA_016869015.1 Armatimonadota bacterium | reverse complement strand
TGTAACGTTGACCGGCGGGAGCAGCGTCGAGGCGCTCGATGGTCGGCCAAGACGATGCTCGAGGCCTGGGAGCGGTTCAACGCCGAACACGGGCCGTGCCAGATCAGCGTCTCCGGGCTGGAGCCCATGTTCGGCGACAAGAGCATCGGGGTCCTGGCGCGGCTATCCGAGCAAACCGTCCTCGACATCAACACCAACCTCGCCTTCCCGCCGGCGGTGCTGAAGCGCTTCGAGCGTCCGGAACACGTCTTCTTCTCGGCCAGTTTCCACCCGGCGGCCGGAGTCTCCGCCCCGGCGTTCATCGAGAAGATCCGGCAGGTGGAGATCGAAGGGTTCACGGTCACGGGAGCCTCGGTGGTCGGCCATCCCCCCTACCTGCCCCAGCTGCCGGAGTGGCAGCGTCAGTTCGCCGCCGCCGGCGTGGACTTCGTGGTCCGACCGTGCGACGGCGTCTTCGAGGGACGCCGCTTGCCGCAGGAGTACACGCCCGCCGAGCGCAATCTGCTGACCTCGTTCCTGAGCGAGAGTGCGTTGGACTTCCAGCTCGACCTGCAACCCGCCCGGGGGAGGCTCTGCGCCGCGGGTTGGCTCTACTGCCTCGTGCAACCCGATGGCACGGTCTTCCGCTGTCCGCAGGGCCGGGGCGATGTCGGCGGCCTCAACTTCTACCGCGACCCGGTTCTGCTGCGCGACCATCCGTCGGTGTGCGACTTCGAGCACTGCTGGTGTGAGGACCTGTGGGTCCTGCACCTCTCACCCGAGGAGCGGTGCCACTGGCTCGGAGGGCGCTCGCCGGCCCAGCGCGTGAAGCAACCGTCCGGCAAGGGGCGGTCCCGATGAGTTCCGGCGAGCCGGACCGGCGGCTGGGCTGCGCCTGGTATCTCACCGGCGCGTGCAACTACGCCTGTCCCTACTGCTACGACCAGGTGAAGCCGACGCGACACCCGCGCTGGGACATGGCCGACGTGCGCCGGGTCTTCGGGGCGCTTACCGAGGCGCGGGGGCCCCTCGACATCGCTCTGACCGGGGGCGAGCCGACGCTGCACCCCCTCTTCGGCGAAGTCGTGGCCCACCTCTCCTCTCACGGGCACTCGCTGCTCGTCTCCAGCAACCTGAGCTGTGGGGCGGAGCCGTTCCTGCGCCATGTCGCCGACCCCTCGCGCTGCAGTGTGAACGCGAGCTTCCACCCCTCCCACGCCCGCATGGCCGCGTTCGCCTCCATCGTTCGTCGTCTGCTGGACGCCGGGTTCGGCGTCGTGCCAAGCTACGTGACGTACCCGCCACACCTCGCGGAGAAGCCGCGGCACGCGGCGGAGCTCCGGCGGGTCGCGCCGGAGACGACGCTCTCCGACCTGACCTTCGTGGGGGCCTACGAGGGCGTCGCCCATCCCATCCCCGCGCCGGCCGCGGCCAACGTGGCCCTCCCGCCCGCCCCGCCCCGCCCGCGACGCTGCCGCGCCGGCGCCGACTACTTCGCGATCCTGAGCGATGGCCGGGTGATGCGCTGCGTCGGCCCGACGCCGCTCTTCGGTGATCGCTGGCCGACCGTCCGCCTCGCCGACGGGCCGGTGCCCTGCCCGCAGGAGCACTGCTGGTGCACCTCCATGCACGGGCTCTGGGTTGCCGAGTGACATCCTGCCGGTGCTTCCGGCCGGGAGGTCTTCCATGCCGTCGCGCAATCCTCGTCGACCCTCCTCCGCGAATCCGGTCCTCCAGGCGGTGGACGAGCGCATCCGCGCCAGCCTCTACCGGCCCGAGGCGCAGAGGCTGCTGACCTGGTACGTCGGCCGCCACTGCAACTTCCGCTGCCCCTACTGCACCCTCGACTGGCCCGCACTCGCCCGCCAGCCCCTGCCCCTCGGTCGCGCGCTGATCGGCTGGCGCTGCTGGCGCGAAGCGCACGGCCCGGCTCAGATCTGCTGTACCGGGGCCGAGCCGATGGCGCAACCCGAGGTCGTGCGGGTGCTCGGCGCCATCAGTCAGTGGCACGTCCTGGACCTCACCAGCAACATGCGCTTCCCCCCGGGCTGGCTCGACAGCTTCCCCCGACCCGAGGCCGTGTTCTTCAGCGCCTCGTACCACCCGGTGCCGCGGGAGGGCCGCACGCAATCTCTTGCGGCCTTCTCGCGCCGACTGAAGGCGGTTCGCGATCAAGGCTTTCGGGTCACGGGCGTCAGCTGCGTCGGCTACCCTCCCCTGATCCCGGCGCTGGCTTCGGCGAAGCAGCACTTCGAGGGCGAGGGACACTACTTCTCGATCCACCTCTACCGCGGGTCGTTCGAGGGCCGCACCTGCCCTGAGGGTTACTCGCCGAGCGAGTGGGACGCCCTCGCCGACCTGCTGGGCGGCCCCGACGCGTTGGCGGCGGTGAAGGCCAGGCGCACGACGGGGCGCCCCTGCTGGACCGGGTCCCGCTACTTCCTCATCCTCGCAAACGGAGACGCCTACCGCTGCATGGGCGCGCTCAACCAGCCGCCCTTGGGCAACCTGTACCGCGGGACGCTGCACCCCTCGGCCGTGCCCGAGGCGTGTCCTGCTCAGACCGGATGTCCCTGTCAGGAGTTGTGGCCCTACCATGCCAGCCGCGCCGAACTCGCCGCCGCCCGTCGCCTTGCCGCCGGAGGGTGACGTCGCCTATGCCTTCCCGTGGCAGCAGGCGGAGATGGCCGCCCGCGCTTACCTGAGCGCGTGCCCCCGCTGCGGCGCCGCCACCCGCAGCCGCGAGACATGGCTCGCCTTCCTGCAGCTCATCGTGCCGAACCACTGCGGCTGCGGTCTCCGGTTCCTCGACTGCCGTCCCGTCGCCCACCTCGGGGTCGAGGACGCGCTCTGCCGGTTCGTGGAGGGCGCCATCGTCCCTCAGGACCCACTGTCGGGGTACTACGACGAAGCCGCCCGCCTCCAGTTCGCCGCCAACGTGCGGCGCCTCGACGAGGCCGAGTCCCTCGACGCTCAGGGAGGTCTCCTCGTCCCGGCGCTGACCAACAACGTCTGGCACGTCGTGGTGGACTTCCTGTACCTCGCGCGCGCCCACCGAGCCACCTTCCCCGGACGTGTCACCCTCTGCGTCTTCCCCGAGTACCGGACGCTCGCGTCCCTGGTGGCCGACCGGGTCCTCACCGTGCCTCCCGAGAGCGTGTGGCGGCTGACCAATGGCTTCGCCTATGTGGCGCAACCTGTGGCTCCCGGCGCACAGGACGACCCCCTCGACCCGCCGGCCTTCATGGGCTACACCCCCTCCCGTCGCCGCCATCGGCGGGCCTTCCTCGATGACCTTGCCGACCTCATCCCGCCACAAGAGCATCCCTTCGACCCGGCGCTCCTGCTGACCGTGCGCTTCGGCTCGCGACGTTGGCTGCCCATCCTCGACACGACCCGGGAAGTCGTCTCCCTGTTCCTGGACGCCTATCCGAAAGGCGGCGTCCTCCTCCACGGCACACCCGCTGCCGATGGGTTCCCTCTCGGGCCCGAGTGGAACCCGCTGACGGCTCACCCCCGCGTCCGCACCGTGTTCGACGCCGACCCCCTCGTGCAGGCGTCCTGGTGCGCCGCCGCGGACGTGTGCCTCCAGGGCAGCGGCGCGGCCCAGTTCATCCCGGCGATCTTCCGGACCCCGACCGTCACCCTCGGCTTCGGGCACGACCTCCTCGTCGAGTACGTCGACGCGCCCGCTGACCGAACCCTCCTCCTGCCCGCCGGCGACTTCGTCCAGGACACCCCGGTGAACCGCTCCTATCACTCGCCCAGCCCTCGCGAGGCTCTCGCGGCCGTCGCTCAACTCCTCGAGCGCCATGGCTCCACGCGCCGACGACCGCCCTCGCCGACCCGCCCTCCCGGAGGCCGAGACGATGGTTGACTGCTTTGGGATCGAGATCGCGGCGGAGGAGATACAACGGTGGAACGCACTCGCGGCCGGGCCCGAGGGCTTCATCCACTGGAACGACGACGCCCTCGCGCCCTATCCCCCGGACGTCTCGTGGCCCCTGCCGGAGAGCTTCATCCCGATCAAGATCCCCGTGGGCGAGGAACAGCTGCAGGGCGCTTCGCTCCTGGAGGTGGGCTGCGGGATCGGCGGCAACGCCCCCGTCTTGCTGGGGTACGTCGACCGCTACGTCGGTCTCGATGTCTCGACCTTCGCCCTAGCGCTCGCGCGATACCGGTTCTCACGGGCGACCAAGGCCGAGTTCTACCACACGGTGCACGATGCCGGTCAGCTCAACGCGATGGAGGAGTGCTTCGATGGTGTCTTCGGCATCGAGTTCTTCTACCACCAGCCCTGGTCGCGGCTGAAGAGGATCATGGCGTTCGCCTACCGCGTGCTGAAGCCCGGCGGCTGGCTCAAGCTCGACCTCCTCTGCCGCGACGGCCTGCGCGCGGATGAGCACGACGTCGAGCTGGGCGCCCTGTGGCATGGCTTCGACCCGGGCCTGGACCGCGTCCACGCATGGGCCGAGTCGCTGGGGTTCGCCTCCGTAGAGCGAGCATACCACACCTACCCGGTGGCCTTCTCCGGCC
>VGFB01000471.1 GCA_016869015.1 Armatimonadota bacterium | reverse complement strand
CGACCGACTCCAGCGTGCGGACGACTGCCTCGTGGAGCCGATCGAGCTGCCCGTCCGTCGCCAACCGCGGCAGAGCCATGGCAAGGCCTCTCGTGCGGTGGGGTGCGTCCCTGTTCGGCTGCCGGCTCGTGAGCCCGCTTGGGGCGGATGCGCGGGTCCGCCCCTACCGCCACCTCGCGGCAAGCGTTGTAGGCAGACCCGCGTGTCTGCCCCTGGTGGGTTCGCCCGCCTGCTACCTCGGACCTCGCCTCGGCAGGCGATCGGCCTCGCTGTGGCGAAAACGACCCCGAACCAGAACGGACAGGAGGGCATGATGGCGCCACGTCTGTCGGCGAGTTGGCTGCTTCTGCTTTCGGCGGCGACCGGGGTCGCCGCCACCCAGGACGCCCCACCGCCCCAGAAGCTGCGCGCCGTGCTCTGGGTCGGGGGCTTCGCCCACGACTTCGACGCCTTCGCGGCCGTCACGCAGGAGTTCCTCCCGGCGCGCGTTCCGATCGAGCTCGCCGTGGTCCGCGACGGGGGCTTCCTCGATGCGCCCGAGGCTGCCGCCCTCGACCTCATCGTGATGAACCACTGCTTCGAGAAGGCCGAGGGCGTCCTCACCGAGGCCCAGCAGCAGAAGCTCCTCGATGTGGTGCGCGGCGGCGTGGGTGTCGTGGCGGTCCATGCCTCCTACTACTCCTTCGTCGAGTGGGACGCCGTGCGCGAGCTGTACGGAGCGCGCTTCACGCAGCACGGCAGCTCCGAGGTCAACGTGGACGTGCGCTTCGTCGACCGTGGGCACCCGATCACCCGCGACCTGCCCGAGACCTTTCGCGTGCGGACCGAGCTGTACGAGTCGACGCCCTTGGCCGAGGACTGTCATGTGCTCGCGATGGCCAGAGAAGAGGGTACCGACAAGGAGCACCCCTCCGTCTGGACGCGAGAGTTCGGCGCAGGACGCGTCGTCACCATCCTCCCCGCGCACTGGCCCGAGGCGTACCGGGTTCCTGAGTTCCAGCAGCTCATCGCCAACAGCGTCCTCTGGGCCGCGAAGGAGGTGCCGCAATGACCGATCCCACTCTGAACCGCCGCCGCTTCCTCCAGACCACCTCCGCCGCCGCGCTCGCGACCTCACTCGCGTCGGTGCCGGGCCTGGCCCAGGGCGAGGAGACGGACACCTCGCGCATCCTGAACTACAACCCCAAGATGGGCTACCGGCGGCTGGGCAAGACGGAGTTCATGGTCTCCGAGGTCAGCCTCGGCGGGCACGGCGGCAGCGGCGTCGAGGACCGCGTGGCCGTGCTGGACAAGGCCGCGGAGCTCGGGCTCAACTACGTGGACAACAACATCGATGGGGAGTGCGACCTGTACGGCGAGGCAATGAGCCGCTGCAGCGTCGCGAAGCGCGACCGCTGGTTCATCGGGTTCGCCTCCTGGCCGGAGAAGATCACCACCGAGTACGAGGACCAGCTGACCGCCGAGGGGATGATGACGAACATCGAGGCCCGGCTGCGCTCCTACAAGACCGACATGCTGGACATGTGGCGGCCGGTCGGCGCGACCTGGGGCGAGGGGCAGACCAGCATCGCGACGATGCTGATGGTCAGCGACAGGACCCTCGACATGGTGACGCAGGTCTTCGAGAAGGCGCGCGAGCAGGGCAAGGTGCGCTTTCTCGGCGTCTCAGCGCACAACCCGAAGGTCTTCCGGCGGGTGCTGGAAGCCTACCCGCAGTTCTCGGTGATCATCTTCCCGTATCTGTTCCTCACCCAGGAGTTCGGCGGCGACAGCCTGCTGGCGGCGGCCCAGGCGAAGGACGTGGGCGTCATCGGTCTGAAGCCCTTCGGGGCCGGGACCGTGTTCGCCCAGCGGCCCAGCCAGATCCAGGGCCGCGTGGACGAGCGCGCGCACGTGCTGGTGAAGGAGATGCTGCAGGAGCCGCGCGTCTCGGCCGTCATCCCCGGCGTGAACGTCCCGGAGCAGCTCGAGGAGAACGTCCGCGGCTCCTACGAGCGCGACGTGCCGCCGACCGACGAGGACAGGCAGGCCCTGCGGGAGTGCACCGAGAGCTTCTTCGCCAATCTCCCACCGCACTACGAGTGGCTGCATGCCTGGAGGCACGTATGAGGCGCGCCGCCGTCGCGCTGCTCGCACTCGCCGCCCTCACGGCGCTCTCCCTCGCGGCGGAGAACGTCGTCGACCCCCTCGGCCCCAACGCGGCCTGCTACGTCTGCCACATGACGTTCGTGCGCGAGGAGCTCTCGAAGACCCATCTCGCCAAGCGGGTCACCTGCGTGAAGTGCCACGGCCTCAGCGCGAGCCACGCCAATGACGAGGACATCGGCGCCACGCCTCCCGACCGCCCCTACGCGCGCGAGCAGGTCAACGCCATGTGCCGCAAGTGCCACCGGCGACACCCGGCCCCACCCGAGCTCGTCGCCGCACGCGCCATCGAGCGCGGCCTGACGCAGACGCCCGTGGCGTGCACCGACTGCCACGGGGGGCATCGGATCGAGGGGGCCGATGGCAATGGCTAGACGGGCCCTCTGGTCGCCGTGGTGCCTTCCGGTCATCGTGGCCGGGTCACTTCCCTTCCCGAGGCCTGCCATGCCCCAGGCCGCCGCCCTCCTACCCCCGCCGCAGGTCGCCTCCGCCGACATGCCTGTGGGCGTGTTCTACTTCCCCGGCTGGAGCCGCGAGCAGCGGTGGTGGTGCATCGAGGCGAGCGCCCCGACGCTGCATCCGCTGCTCGGCTACTACCGCGAGGGCGATCCGGTCGCGGCGGACTGGCACATCAAGTGGGCGCTGGAGCACGGGGTGCAGTTCTTCGCCTTCGACTACTACATCGAGGGCGGCGGTGAGCTGCTAGAGAGCGCGCTGGCCGACGGTTTTCTGAAGTCCCGCTTCATCGACGAGTTCCGCTTCTGCCTGAACTGGTGCAACCACGCGCCCGCCGAGACCCAGACCCGCGAGGAGTTCGCAGCCTTCGAGGATGTCGTCATCGACAAGTACCTCAAGCACGCCTCCTACCTGCGGATCGAGGGCAAGCCCGTCGTGATGATCCTGGCGGGCTATAGCTTCGTGAAGACGCTCGGCGTCGAGGGCGCGCGGGAGATGTTCGCCGCCTTCGACGCGCGCTGCAAGGCCGAGGGGCTCAACGGTGTGTACCTGGTCTTCTGCGAGGGCGGGATCGTGGGGCAGCCGGCGATTGACGACTCCCTCGCCGCGGGCTGTAAGGCCTTTTGCCTCTACAACTACCCCTACATCGGGACCTCGTTCACCGGCCCGGGCCAGCCCGGCGCCGAGGCGAGCTACGAGGACATGGTCGTCCAGGGCGAGGGCCTCTGGAGGCACTGGCGCAATGTCACGAAGGGCGCCTTCTGGCCGACGGTGATGCCCGGCTGGGACCGCCGGCCCTGGACCAAGGACCGCGACCTCGTCCGCACCGGCAGCACGCCCGAGCTCTTCGAGCGCTCCCTCCGCGCCGCGCGCGAGCACGTCAACGCCGATCGCATCGTGATGATCGAGGCGTGGAACGAGTGGGGGGAGGGCTCCAGCCTCGAGCCCAGCCGCGAGCAGGGCTTCGCGTACCTGCAGAAGGTCCGCGAGGTGTTCTGCCCCGGCGCCGAGCCGCTCGAACCACAAGACCCGGCGTCCCTCGGGCTGCCGCTCCCCTCGTGGGACCTGAAGCTGCCCTCCGAGACGCGCTGGACCTTCGACTTCGACAACCACGGCTGGACCGGCGCCCGTTGCACGGAGCTGCTCAACCGGCAGGGGGTCCTCGTCACCACGACGACCACCGGCGACCCCGCCCTCAGCAGCCCGCCGAACTACGTGCGCTGCGAGGAGTACGGGAGCGTGGTCCTCCGGATGCGGCTGACGCCGCCCGAGGGCGAGACGCGGACCGAATGCACCGCCCAACTCTTCTGGTCCACCGTCGAGCGCCAGACCTGCGAGGAGTTGGGCGCGACCTTCCCCGCCTACCTCGACGGGAACTGGCACACGTACACCGTCGACCTCGCCGCAGAGCCCGCCTGGACGGGCACGGCCGACAGCCTGCGCCTCGATCCCTGCGACGCCCCGGACATCCGAGTCGAACTCGACCGGGTCGAGTTCAGCCGCTGACTGGGGGCCCCTGCTTCCGGTACTCGTGAAAGGCCTCGAGGGCGGCGGGGAAGGGTTGCAGCGCGCGCTCGAAGATGCCCAGTGAGTAGGCGATCGCGACGCCGTAGTTCGTGATCGGCACGCCCGCCTTCCGACAGCGCAGCATCCGCGACAGCATCTCGCGGCGATTCCACATGCACGCGCCGCAGTGGACGATCAGATCATACGGCGTCACATCGTCGGGGAAGTCGTGGCCCTGCACGTGGCTGAACTCCAGCTTGCCCCCCACGTACTGCGTCAGCCAGCGGGGGATCTTCACCCGCCCGATGTCCTCGCCGATGGGGTGGTGTGAGCACGCCTCGGCGACGAGGATGTGGTCGCCGGGCTTGAGGTGGTCGATCGCCAGCGCCCCGCGCACGAACTCCAGCAGGTCGCCCCGGTAGCGCGCAAA
>VGFB01000470.1 GCA_016869015.1 Armatimonadota bacterium | reverse complement strand
GACCAGATCACTCCCCCTGCGCGGGCGACGGAGTCGGTCTTCGCGAGGAAGGAGGTCGTCCAGAAGGACCTCTGCGAGCTGTCCCCCTTCGTCTGGCGGGGCCGCCTCTGCCACATGGCCTGCATGCGCCCAGGCAGCGGAGGCGAGCGGGCAGACTACTACCTCCGCCTCACCGACGCCGAGTCGGGGGAGGAGCTGGGCCGGCTTGCAGAGGGGTACGGGTTGGCGTCGATCCTCGTGCATGAGGATACGGCCTACGTCTTCGCCTCGCGCTGGGAGAGCGACGGATGGCACGACGTCACCGCCTTCCGCTCTGGCGACCTGCGCCGCTGGGAGCAGAAGCGGGTCGTGGAGGGTGAGAACGAGCAGGTGTTCAACACCTCGGTCTGTCGGGGGCGCCGCGGGTTCGCGCTCGCCTATGAGTCGAACGATCCGACGTACCCGGCATTCACGGTGAAGTTTGCTCGATCAGGGGACTTGTGGAACTGGACCAAGCTGCCCGAGGCGGTCTTCGGCACAGACCGGTATGCGGCCTGTCCGTGCCTTCGATACGTGAACGGCTGGTACTACATGCTGTACCTGGAGCGTCGGGCGCCGAGGTGGTTCTTCGAGACGTACATCGCCCGCTCGCGAGACCTCAGGACATGGGAGTTGAGCGCCGCCAACCCCGTGCTCAGCCCCGAGGGCCTCGACGAGGGCATCAACGCGTCCGATCCGGAGCTTGTGGAGCTCGCGGGGCAGACGTGGGTGTACTACGCGGTCGGCGATCAGCTGACCTGGATGAACCTGAAGCGCGCGCTGTACCCGGGACCGCAGCGGCGCTTCCTTGAGTCGTGGTTCGCCGGGCCGGGCATCCCGGACACCGGCACCCTCGCGGCGCGGTCCGTCGCCGGGCCGTGAGTCGCCGAGCCGGCCGACCAGCCAACCTCCGAATTCCCGCCCAAGGAGCCTCCCATGCCCGAACTGCTGTGGACCTGCCTTATCATCGCGGCTCTCAGCCTCGCCCTCGCGGCGGACAGCCAGCTCCCGCCGATCGTCTACGACGAGAACGAGGTGCCTGAGTACACGCTGCCCGATCCGCTGGTCTGCGAGGACGGCTCTCCAGTGTCGGACGCCGAGACGTGGCGCAGCAAGCGCCGCCCCGAGGTGCTCGAGCTCTTCCGCACGCAGATGTTCGGGCGGGCGCCGGGCCGTCCGCCGCAGCTGCGGTTCGAAGTGATCGAGACGGACAGTCGGGCGCTCGGCGGCCTGGCCACGCGTAAGCAGATCGCCATCTCGCCCACCGGGAACCGGGCCGATGTCTACTTCGACCTGTTGGTCTACCTGCCGAACGAGTGTCGGCGGCCGGTGCCGCTGTTCCTCGGCCTGAACTTCAACGGGAACCAGGCCGTTCATGTAGACTCCGGCATTCGGCTGGCCCACTCCTGGATGCGGGAGAACCCGGACGGCGGCGTGGTAGACCACCGCGCCACGGAGGCGGCCCGCGCTACCGAGGCCTCCCGCTGGCAGGTCGAGATGGTCCTTCGGCGGGGCTACGGGCTGGCGACGATGTACTACGGGGACATCGACCCGGACTACGATGACGGCTTCGGCAACGGCGTGCACCCCTTCTTCCGCGCCGCGGGGCAGACGCAGCCGGCGGCCGACGAGTGGGGATCCATCGCGGCGTGGGCGTGGGGACTCAGCCGGGCTCTGGACTACTGCGAGACGGACGGGGACATCGACGCGGGCCGGGTGGCCGTGATCGGGCACTCGCGTCTGGGGAAGACGGCGCTGTGGGCCGGAGCGGAGGACGAGCGCTTCGCCCTGGTGATCAGCAACAACTCGGGCTGCGGCGGCGCGGCGTTGTCTCGGCGGCACTTCGGCGAGACGGTCCTGCGCATCAACACCGCCTTCCCGCACTGGTTCTGCGACAACTTCCTGCAATACAACGAGCAAGAGGGCACGCTGCCCATCGACCAGCACGAGCTGATTGCGCTCAGCGCGCCGAGGCCCGTCTACGTCGCGAGCGCGGAGGAGGACCGGTGGGCCGACCCGCGGGGCGAGTTCCTCTCGTGTCTGCACGCCGATCCGGTGTACCGTCTACTGGGGACGACGGGCTTACCCGCCACCGAGATGCCCGGCCTGAATCAGCCCGTTCAGGGCACGATCGGCTATCACATCCGCACGGGCGAGCACGACGTGACGGCGTACGACTGGGAGCAGTACCTCGCCTTCTCGGACGCGCACCTGCGCCGGTGAGGGCGCTTCAGCCGAGGAGCAGCTTCACGGCGGTAAGGACGACGACGGCGTAGACGATCCCGGCGAAGAGCGTCTCGCTGACGCGTCTGTTGATCCACACGCCGAGGACCGCGCCAAGCACCACCAGCGGGACCAGCCAGGCCGCTGAGAGGGCCAGGCGCGCGGTCAGGACGCCGTTGTGGAGGAAGAAGGGCAACTTCAGGAGGTTCAGGATGGCGAAGTAGAGGACCGTCGTTGCGACAAACCGCTCCTTCCCCAGGTTCTGAGGCATCAGGTAGAGAGTGATGATCGGCCCGGCGGCATGGGCCAGCGTCGAGCAGACGCCCGCGGTCAGACCGACGAGTGCGGCGTGCCACCAGACCGGACGGAACGCGGCGCCCGTAAGCGCGCCTCGCTGCCGCAGCAACTGCAGGAGGACGAAGGCCAGCGAGATGATCCCCAGGCCGATCTGGAGGTGGCGGTTCGGGAGGCGGGCGATGATGGCGATGCCGGTCACGACCCCCAAGACGGTGCCGGGCATGAGGAGCAGCACATTACGCACATCCCACTGGCGCCACCAGGCGACCAGGGAGGCCAGATCGCCAGCCATGAGGAGTGGCTGCATCAGGCCGAGCACCTCGCGCATGGGCATGACCTGGGCGTAGAGCGCCGGCGAGATCAGGCCGACGCCGCCTCCGAGGCCTGCCTTGCCGATGCCGATGAAGACCGTCGCGACGGCCACCAGGATCAGGGCGACCAAGAGGGGCAGTTCCGACGAGTCAAGGAGGATCGGCATCCAGCTGCTCAAGCCTGCTGCCCCAAGTCCGCCATCGCGTGCAGCAGGGCCTGAAGCTGTCCGCAGTGGTAGTACTTGTGCGCGAGGGAATGCGCCAGAATCAGGCGGGCGGGCTGGGGCTTGCCCTCGCCCCACCAGCCCGGCACTTCGGCGGTCTTCGCGAGTGTCGTCTCGTCCATCTCCTGCAGGAACGTCAGCATCTCCGCTTCGGTTTCCGTCAGTGCTGTCTGCAGCGGCTCGTGGCGGTCAGGCGGTGACAGCGAGGAGTGCGAGCCCCCGCCGATCAGGTCGATGTACCACCGGTCCGCCTCGCAGACGTGCCGCGCGGTCTCCCCCGCCGTCAGGGCTGCCGGCGCGGAGCGCCATCCGAGCCGGTCCGACGGGACCTCGGCCAGGAGCTCCCGCAGCCGCGCGTAGTACTTGCGCGTCAGGGCCACGGTACTCCGCAGCTCCTCGTTGTCAGGCATGGGCGGCCTCCGCACGCTGGATCAACTCGTCCTGCTCGGTGGGGGAGAGGTCGACGAACCGGCCGCTGAAGCCCGCAACGCGGACCACAAGATCGCCGTGGCGCTCCGGCTCTCGCTGCGCGGCGCGGAGAGTCTCCGCGTCGAGCACACTCACCTGCAGTTCCTGCCCCCCGGCACCGAAGAACGTCTCGATCAGCGACAGGAGCACGTCGGGCGAGGCGGCGCCGGGCGGGAGGGTGAGGTTCAGGTTGTAGCCGCCGCGGTAGTTGTGGACGGCGTCGAGCTTCAGCACGCTGTTCAGGATCGCCGTGGGACCCTCGCGGGCCGTGCCGGTCTGCGCGCCGATGCTGTCGGCGACGGGCGCCCCGGCCAGCCGGCCGTCAGCGGAGGCGCCGATCCGCCGGCCGTCGAGGTGGTGCAGGCTACGGACGACATGGCAACTCATGTGGGGGTGGCCGCCGAATCGGGCATCCAGCTCGCTCAGGACCCGCTCGCGCATCGCCACGAGCTCGATCGCCCACCGGTCGGCGCGCTCATCGTCGTTGCCCCACTTCGGCGCCGCGAGCAACAGCTCCCGGACCTGGGCGTCCGCGAGGTTGCTC
This sequence comes from Armatimonadota bacterium, assembly GCA_016869015.1. Lineage (GTDB taxonomy): Bacteria > Armatimonadota > Zipacnadia > Zipacnadales > VGFC01 > VGFC01. Next base: position 452 of record VGFB01000470.1, on the reverse strand, counting down.
CGGAGGGCCTCCGTCAGCGCCCGCAGAGTAAGGGTCTGGTCCTCGAATACGACCTGCTCGAGAGCCGCCAGCGCGTTCGCTGCATTAGTCAGCCCGCGCTCGTATACGCCCGGGAGGCGGTACCCCATGCCGGTTAGCAGGTCCTCGCCGCGCTGGAGGCACCCGCGCATCAGCGCCGAGGTGAAGGGCGTCGGGACGTGCTCGGCCATCCGCAGCCGGTGCGCCTCCCCGTGGTGGCGGAACCACGCAGCCTGCACCAACATGTGCCGCTCGAGAGCCTGCATCACCTCCGCCATGCTGTTCAGGCCGTCCGGGTCCGGCAGCTCGAGGAGCACCTGGTTCAGGAGTTCGAGATACTGCAGGTTGCCCGCCAGCGCCGTTGCCGACTCCATCGAGCGGCCGGGGATGCCAAGCTCGTTGCAGCCGATGACGCAGTACTCCAAGGCGTCCTC
>VGFB01000469.1 GCA_016869015.1 Armatimonadota bacterium | reverse complement strand
TTGGCGGGCACGCAGCGAATCGTCAGCGCCGGCCCCCAGAACCGCATCCCGGACCACAGCGGCCGAATCTCGGGGTCCATCAGGCCGACGCCGAAGTGCCCGATTCCGTCCAGCGCGTCACACACGTCCACCACGCGCAGGGGCGCATACAGAGCGCGTAGACCGCAGGCGTCCATGCCGTTCCCTCCACAAGCCGTCTTCGTGCCGCTTGGTGAGCTTCGGGTCTTCGTGGTGGACGGCGCCGTCAGTCGTCGAGCGTGCCCGGTCGCAGCCCCACGGGCAGCAGTGCCGGACGCTCACAGGTGCTGTCCAGGTCGCGCCACGCGCCTTGCTCCCAGGCCTCATGGATCGACTGCATGATGTCCAGCACATGGAAGGCAAGCGCGCCGCTGGCTCGGTGCGGCCGACCGGAGCGCAGCGCGTGCGCCATGTCGGCCACACCGATGCCCCGGTTCTGCTCGGCGTAGAGGTGGCTCTGTGGAAAGTCGGTCCACCCGTCGGCTTGGGCCCGCCGCACGCGCGGCGACCCCCCGAAGCTGTTGGGGTTGGGGACGCTCAGCGTGCCCTCGGTGCCGTAGATCTCGATGTCCGGAAGCTGTGCCGCCCACACGTCGAAGGTCGTGGCAATCGTGCCGACGGCGCCGTTGGCGAACTGCAGGAGGCCGTTGACGTGGGTCGGGACCTCCACCTCGATGACGGTTCCATGCTTCGGCTGGCTGGTGATGGTGCGCTGGGGGAAGGTCACGGTTGCGGAACCGGTCAGGCGCTTCACGGGCCCCAGCAGGTTCACCAGCGCGGTGAGGTAGTAGGGCCCCATGTCGAACATCGGCCCGCCGCCGGGCTTGTAGTAGAACTCGGGGTCCGGGTGCCAGCTCTCATGCCCGTGGCTCATCATGTGGGCGCTGCAGCCGATCGGCTCGCCGATCCAGCCGTCGTCGAGGATCTTGCGCGCCGTCTGCCCCCCGGCGCCCAGAAAGGTGTCCGGTGCGCACCCGACCAGCAGCCCCTTCGCCTCCGCCAGCTCCAACACGCGTCGACCCTCGTCTCGCGTCACCGCGAAGGGCTTCTCCGCGTAGGTGTGCTTCCCCGCCTCGAGGGCCGCCAGAGCGACCTCCGCATGGGCGTGGGGGATGGTGAGGTTCGCCACGATCTCGATTTCGTCCGTCGCCAGCAGCTCCTCCACCCCGCAGGCCCGGGGGAGGCCGAACTCCTCGGCCTTGGCCCTCGCTCGCTCCGGGAGCATGTCCGCGCACGCCACGACCTCCACCGCCTCGAACCGCTGCCCCATCGCCAGGTATGCGCCGCTGATGTTGCCGCAACCGATCACCCCGACCTTGGTCCTCGGCATGTGCGCCTCCCGCTTTCGTTGCCTTGCCGTCTTCGTCGCCGTCAACGCCCCCAGCGCAACTCCAGCGGCAGCACCGCGGGGAAGGCCGCGTGCGGCTCGTGCTGGTACCAGTAGCCGACGGAGGCGATATCGTCGGTGAGGGGCTGGAACCTCCCGTTCGGCCACCAGCCCAACTCCTGCATCGTCACCTTCAGCGACTCGTCGAAGCGGATCGGGTCCATGATGTGCCAGCGGTACAGGCCGTGCTTCGGCACGCGGCCGGGCTCGCGCTGCCAGAGGGGGTAGCCCAGGAAGGGCGTCGAGAAGGTGTCCCCGAAGCCCCACGCCCCGCCGAAGTAGTCCTCCGTGCCGGTGCCGCAGATCGTCGGGTACTCCGTGTCCCCGTCCATGAAGAACTTGATCTCGCCCTCGCCCCACCAGCCGTCGGAGAGCTGCGTCCACGCCATATAGGTGCCGACGTACTGCCCGGCGCCCTGGATGTCGTCCAGGATGACGTGCTCCGGGCACTCGCGCGTGCCCAACGACTTGCGCCACTGCGCGTGGAAGTAGGCGGCGTTGTCGGGCACCTCGGTCAGCGCGTAGGTGATCTGGTAGAAGAACCCGCCGATGTCCTCCCAGCGCTGGTTCTCGATGGTGATCCTCGCGCTCTTCCGGAACGGCTTCGGCCAGTACGTGTTGAAGCCGCCCGAGGGGTTCACCGCGATCGGCAGTGAGTTGACCTTCACCCGCGTCGAGTGCCCGCAGCAGAAGAAGTCGCCCAGTGGGACCTCGACCGAAGGCGTTTCCTCGCCGTCCCAGTACATGCGCAGAATCGTGTCGCGGTAGGCCTGCTCGCCGACCGTGATCCAGATGTGCTGGATAACGCCCGGCCCCTCGATCTCCGCCAGGGTCGTGAGCGACTCCTTCGGCAGCGTGATGCACGGGCGGACCTTCCACCCCTTCCCCAGCGCGCCCGCCGCGCCGCCCTGCGGCGCCTCCTGCGCGCCCGCGCCCGTCTCGCCGCGCGGGTTCTCCGCCGAGATCGACCGTGTCTTCGCCTCCGCCAGGTACGGCAGGCCCCCCAGTCCGAAGTTGATGCCGGGAGAGATCATGCTCATGTTCCTTTCGCGTTCCGGGTCGCAGGTTGCGAGCTGCGGGTCTTGGGTTCCCGGCGAGAGCGGCGGGCACCTCTCGGCGGCGCCGGCAGGATTCGGAGGGCGGGCGGGGAACGGACGGGACTGGAGTCTCGATCTACGGGAGGCGCCGGTGGGACCGCTTTCCCAGACGCAGGTGACGGCATTGGTGGCGGCGTTGGGGTGTGTGCTGTCGCTGATCGCGTTCCTCATCCACGACCGACAGATGGCCGCGCGCTCGGCGAGCGGTCAGCCGTGGACGAAGCCGACCCAGCCGCTGCTGATGCTCGTGATCGCCACCGCCTTGTCGGTCGTGACGGCCGTGCTGGCACTCCAGGGCCGGTAACTCCCGCCCATGCCTCCACCCGGCGCTCGCCTCCTCGTCACCGTCCCCAGCTCCGCAGTCATCCGCCGGCCGCTCGGTGTGCTGGTGGAGGCGGTGGACGCGCACGGCCGCACGATCCCCGACTTCACCGGGCGGGTCGCCTTCCGCTGCAGCGACCCCCTCGCCCGGCTGCCCGAGCCGTGGGAGTTCTACTCCATCGAGCGCGGTCGGCGCCGGTTCGAGGGGCTGACCTTCCGCTGTGAGGGCGTCCACACGCTCACCGCGGTCGATGAGCTGCACGGGCTGCAGGGCGAGAGCCCACCGATCCTCGTCGAGTTGCGGCAGCCCAAGTACCGGCTCTTCTGGGGCGACCTGCACGGGCACTCGGGCGCGTATGCCTGCGGCGTCGGCACCATTGACGCGTACTACCAGTTCGCGCGCGACACGGCGGGCCTCGACTTCTGCGCCCTCACCGACCACGACCAACTGCCCGGCGTCGAGGGCGATCTGTCGGCGGTCTGGCCGCAGGTGACGGCGGCTGCGCGGTACTACCACCGGCCCCATGAGTTCGTGACGTTCCTGGGCTACGAGTGGACGAGCATGGCCACCCAGCGTAACGGGTTGGGGTATGGGCACAAGAACATCTACTACCTCGACGACACCGGGCCCCTGCTCTCGTGCGCCACGCCGGGAGCGCAACACCCCGGGGGGCTCTGGAAGGGCCTCAAGGGTCACGCCGCGCTGGCCGTCCCGCACCACCCGGCGACCACGGCCAACTGGTGGACGGACTGGGACCACCACAACGAGGAGTACGAGCGGTTGGTGGAGGTGTACTCATGCTGGGGAAGCTCGGAGTGTCCCGCCTCGGCCGGGAACCCCTTCCCGATCCGCCACGGGGGCGGCGAGACGCCCGGGCGGCACGTGGTGGATGCCCTGGAGCGGGGGTACACGCTAGGGTTCGTGGGCGGGGGCGACACCCACGACGGCTGTCCGGGCCGGAGCTACGCCCACGCGCCGCGCTCGGAGAAGGAGCGCGCGCGTTGGACGGGCATCTACCCCGCGGGTCTGCAGGGCGTGTGGGCGCGCGAACTGACCCGTGAGGCCCTCTGGCGCGCCATGTGGGTGCGCCGGACCTACGCGACCACTGGCGCCCGGATCGTGCTGGAGTTCTCGATCGGCTCCGCGCCGATGGGCAGCGTGCTGAAGCAGTGGCCCGGGGGCGCGGCGAGCTTCCGGGCGCGGGTGGAGGGCACGGCGGACATCCTGCGGGCGGAGATCGTGCGCAACGGCGTGGTCGTGGAGACCCGGCGCGGGCGGGGTCGCTCGCTGGAGTTCGAGTGGGCCCGCAACGCTCAACCGGGGATGGGGCAGTACTTCTACCTGCGCGTGACCCAGGTTGACGGCCAGATGGCGTGGTCCAGCCCCATCTGGTTGGGGTGAGCCGATCCACGGAACGACGGTCGACCGGTGACTCCCATGCCTGCCCGGAGTGGAGTGATGGCTGCAATGGTGATCTCGCTCAACGGTCAGTGGCTGCTGGGGACCGATCCGGCCAACGTGGGGCGCGACGAGCAGTGGTGGAACGCCCCGACCGCCGAGGCGAGGCCGGCGAAGGTCCCCTGGATCATCCAGGACGCCTTCCCCGGCTACCACGGCGTGGCGTGGTACTGGAGGGACTTCGAGGCGCCGAAGAACCCGCATCCGGGCGGTCGCACGCTGCTGCGGTTCTGGGCGGTCGACTACCTCGCGGAAGT
>VGFB01000468.1 GCA_016869015.1 Armatimonadota bacterium | reverse complement strand
GGGCCTCCAGGAGCATGTCCGGCCGGTAGCTCTGGTTCCCGTAGAAGGTCCGCACATCCGTGCCGTCCGGGTTCGCGGTCCACAGACTCTGGATTCGCATCAGCTCCTTGTCGGTGTACTCCCAGCGGGTGTAGAGCACTCGCCCGTCGGGCAGCAGCGCCGGGGTGTACTCCGGCTCGTTGCTCGCGCTGAGGAGGTACAGATTGCTCCCATCGGGGTCGCATCGAGCCAGGACGTAGCTGGGGTGGCCGACGGCGCAGCGGGCATAGCTGTTGCCCCGATTGGACAGGAACAGGAACCGGCCGTCGGGAGCGTACACGGGGTCGAGGTCGTCGTAGGCGCCCCAGGTGATCTGTCGCAGGTCCGAGCCGTCGAGGCCGATCTCGTAAAGATGGAAGGTGCGATCGCCGGACGGCCGGTAGCAGAAGACGACGCGCGTGCCGTCGAAGGACAAGTCGGGGCGCCAGAACATGCCCGGCCTGGGGCCCGCCAGCTTGCGCACTGTGCCGTCTGGGCCCAGACCCTCCAACACGAGGAGACGGCCGCAGTTCTCCTGCGCCTGAGGCCAGACGCGGTGCATCGACTCGTGGTTCAGCGCGTCATAGCAGGGGACGTCCACGAAGAGGAGCCCACGGAAGTCGATCGCCGGGTCCTTCAGCATGAGGGCACGCTTGATCCGCCGCACCTCGAGGTACTCCTCGACGCATGGGCCATCGGGCCCGGCGGCGGCCGCCTCGCGGCCCCGCTCGTAGAGAGTGGCGAGCTCCGCCGGGCCCAAGGCGCGGTCGAAGACGCACACCTCATCGAGCAGCCCCCGAAAGCGCCACGTGCCGTCGTCAGCCGTGCGGCTCCCCAGGCAGAGGGGCGCCCCGGAGACGCCCAACTCGCCTTGCAGGGGGGCGGAGAGATCGAGCCTGCCGTCCACGTACAGGGCGATGGTGCGACTGTCGACGACCTGGGCGACATGGTGCCAGCGCCCGTCGTTGACAGGGACCGTTCCATCGTGGGTGTTCGCCCCGGCGGTCGTCCAGTGATGCACCCGCACCGGTCCCTGGTTCACCACCATCAGCAAGCACCCGGGCCCCACTCCGGTTCCGAGGACGTCGGCCACGCTGGCCCTGGTGTTGATCCACCCGCAGACCGTGTAGGCGTCTGTCAGGGCCGCCGTCGCCCGGGGGGCGCACTCCAGGCAGCCCGCCCCGAGAAGGCTGAGCGCCGCGCCGCTGACGCCCGGCGCGGATTGCGCGTGCCCTCGGGCCGCCGCGCCCTCGATCCGCTCGGGGTCGTCGAAGGTCCACCGGGCGACCAGTCCGGGCGGGAGTGGCCCTTCGGCCGTCGGGACCGCCTCGGCGGACCCCGGCAGTCGCGCCTCGATCCGACTCAGCTGCTGCAGCTCGCGCGCCACGTCGGGTGGCGCAGCGGAGTCGCGCAACCGGGCGGCGAGGTCTCGGGCCCACGCGATCTCCGTCCGCGTCTGCCAGACGGTGGGCGCCCCGTCGGCCTGGAAGAGCCAGTCCTGCTCCAGGACGGCCGTCGCTTCCTCGGCGGTCAGGGTGCGCGTCTCAGGCGTGACCAGCCCCGCAGCCCAGACGGTGCAGACCGAGGTGGACAGGCAAGCCACCATCAGCACTCGGCGCATCAGCCGCTCACCTCGCTCTCAGGGCCTCTCATGCTCCAACACCCGACTGGGCTCGCGGGACGCTGCGCCCAGTTCGCCCAGGGCCTGCTCCCGCGCCCCCGGCTCTAGCGACAGAGCGATCCCGCAGTCCGCGTCCACGCCCTTGGGCCGCGGGACGATGTCGTGCGGGATCGCCGCGCGCTCCAGAATCTGGGCCGCGTGCATCACGGCATGGGTGGTCGGGAAGAGCAGCACGATCCGGCGTTCGGGCATGGGGTCCTGTTCGCCGTTCCCCTCATGTCGCCCTCGCCCCGGAAGGCGAAGCGGACTCAGACGCCGAAACAGCGGACTGCAAACGGCAGACCACAGACGGCGAAGGGGTGCGCGCCATGAAGGTCGGAGTGAACCTGCTGCTCTGGTCGGCCCAGATGGGACCCGACTCCGTCGACCTGGTCCACAAGGTCGGCGAGATGGGCTTTGACGGCGTGGAGATCTTCATCGACGATCCGGGCGCCATCGACACGCGGGCCATCCGCGCCGCCGCGGAGGCGCACGGCCTGGGGGTGACCTGCTGCTCGATCGTCGGCCCGGACCGACACCTGATCAGCGACGAGGCCTCGATCCGCCGGCAGGCGCTGGACTACCTGCGCGCAGCGTGCGAGGTGTGTGCGGAGGTGGGCTCGGACACGTTCTGCGGCCCCCTGTATGCGGGGGTGGGTGTGCTGGCCGGGCGACCCCGCAACGACGCCGAGTGGGGGCGGGCCGTCGAGGGCCTGCGCGAGGTGGCCGTTCGCGCCGATGAGTGCGGCGTGACCCTCGCCCTCGAACCGCTCAACCGCTTCGAGACGTACTTCGTCAACACCGCCGCGGACTGCGCGAAGCTGTGCCGCGACATCGATCACCCTCGGGCCCGCATCCATCTCGACACCTTCCACATGGGCATCGAGGAGAAGGACCTGGCGGAGGCAATCCGAACGGCGGGCGATCGGCTGTGGCACATGCACTGCTCGGAGAACGACCGGGGCACTCCCGGCACCGGCCACACGGAGTGGGACGAGGTCTTCGCGGCGTTGCGCGAGGTGGGCTACGACCGTTGGCTGGTCATCGAGAGCTTCGTGCTGGGGAACGAGGCCATCGCCAAGGCCGCGGCTATCTGGCGCGACATCGCGCCGAGTGGCGACGCGCTGGCTGGGGAGGGGTTGGCGTTCCTGCGGGGTCAGGCCGGGGGGTGAGGGGCGGGCTTCGCGGCGGCGACGGGTTCGGCGGGCTTTGGCGGGGTCGGCGCCGGCTTGTAGAAGGGGAGGTACCCGGGCGACATCGGCTCCGTGCCGAGGGTGCCGCTGGAGTTCGAGAGGAGCATCACGACGCCCGCCTGGCCGACCGCGATGCCGACGTGCTGAGAGCGGCGCGGACCGTATGTGAAGGGCCAGACCACGATGTCGCCGGGGCGCGCGACGCCATCCGGACGAAGCCTGAACCCGCGACCGGGCAGCCCGGTGGCCCACATTGCGGCGTCCCCCAGGCCCCACCCGAGAGCCTCGGCGACGGTGCGGGCGCACATGTTGGGCACATGGGAGACGCGCCGCGTGGCCATCCGCTCGATCGCGAGGGTTGTCTCGCCGTTGCGAGGGTAGGTCAGCGTGAGCCCGCTCTCGGGGAAGACGGTGGTCCTCATTCCCTCGATGAACGAATCGTGCCACTCCCGCAGGCGCTCGAGCTTCCTCTGACTCACCGGGTCGCCCTGGGCGAAGCCGCTGGGGCGCTCGGAGCAGAAGAGCCCCAACCGGCCGCTCAACTCCCCGTCGGGCGGCGCGGGGCGTGAGGCGCGTTCGGGAGCACCGGGTAGGGGGAAGAGCGCGCCGAGGTCGGTGGGCGGGGGGCTCGTCGCCTGCGGCGGCTCGTGGGTCAGCGGCGCGCGAGTCGCGTGTGCCGCGGGCGATGCGAGGACCATCCACTCGAGGTCCCGATAGACGAGCCGGTCGCCCGATCTCGCCTCCACCAACAGCATCTCGATCTGCGCTCCGGGCGGGCGCGGGGCATGGGTCGGCTCGACCCGCGAGATCCAGCCGCGGTATAGCGCGCCCTCGGTCGGGAACTCCACCTCCACCGCCATGCCGACCTGGCAGAAGCGCGTGTAGGCCTCCGCGACCTCAGCGCTCAGCCGCGCGACGGAGGTCGGCCGCAGCTCGATGACCTGGACCCCGGGCCTCACCAGCGAACCCTGAGGGGCCAGCGCGCGGGAGACGACACACTGCCAGGGGGCCGAATGCTCCGTCCAGCGGCGGCGGGCGAGGTCGCCCGCTTCCTGATCGGGCCACGGCAACGGGCCCCAGTCGCCCCCGTCCGGCAGGTCCCCGGGGCCGACGAGTCGGAGGGTCTCGTCCGGCGGGGGCGGTCCCATCGTCAGGCCGCCGGGGAGTCCATCCGCCATCGGGGACGGGAAGGGCTCTTCGCCGGGCTGAGCGCGCGTCGGGGGCGGGGCGGGCTGCGCGCGTGGCGGCGGCGGAGCCGGTGCCACGCGAGGGGTCGCCCGGGCGACGACCGGGGCCGGCGCCTCCGGCTCCGCGGACGTGTCCGGGACGGCCTTCGCGCGCTCGACGCCCGCAAGGGCCGCATCCCGGTCCGACTCGGCCTCCTGTAGTGCGCCGCGGGCCTCGGCCACCCGCGCTTCGGCGGCGGCCGCGGCCCCCTGGGCCTCTTGCAGGCGCTCTTCGGCGGCCTTTACATCGTTTCGCGCAATGACGCCCGAGTCGAGCAGCCGCCGACGCGCGGCCACATCCTCCTCCAGCGGCGCCACGGACTGCTGCGCGGCTCGGAGGTCGCTCTGAGCCGCTTCCAACACGGTCTGCAGGTCGGCGACGCGCGCCTCGGTGGATGACAGCCGGTCCGCGGCGCGCCGCACGGCTCCCGGGTCCGCCGCGG
>VGFB01000467.1 GCA_016869015.1 Armatimonadota bacterium | reverse complement strand
AGGCCCGTCCAGGCGATCCCGCCGAACGAGGAGCTCTCGAACGGCTTCCCGAGTGCGACGTTGTACCAGCCGTCCTCCTGCGCCGGCCCCGGGGCCGCCCACAGCATCGCCAGGGCGAACGCCGCGGCGGCGCCTGCCACCCATCCGCGGGACGCAGCCGCCCTCATGGTCTCCACTCCCTGATCTCAAGGCTCAAGTCCAAGGCCGGCGCCGAGTGCGTGAGCGCGCCGACCGAGATGAGATCGACGCCCAGCTCCGCGTAGCTGCGGATGGTGTCCAGTCGGACGCCGCCGGAGACCTCCGTCAGCGCGCGCCCGGCGATGCGCGCCACGCTCTCGCCGGCGGCCTCCGGCGTCATGTTGTCGAGCATGATGACATCGGCGCCCAGCTCCGCCGCCAGCTCCGCCTCCTCGGGCGTCGTCACCTCGATCTCGATCCGGGCCATGAACGGCGCGCCGGCCTGCGCCCGCCGCAGGGCGTTGGCCACGCCCCCCGTCACGCGCAGGTGATTGTCCTTGATCAGGATTGCGTCGTAGAGCCCGAAGCGGTGGTTGTGTCCGCCGCCCGACCGGACCGCGGCCTTCTGCAGCGCGCGCAGCCCCGGAACGGTCTTGCGCGTGTCGACGACCTTCGCCCGCGTGCCCGCCACGCGGTCCACGAAGGCGCGGGTGAGGGTCGCTACGCCGCTGAGCTGCTGCAGGAAGTTGAGGGCCGTTCGCTCGAAGGCCAGCACGGAGCGCGCCAGGCCGTCGACGCGCGCGACGATCGCGCCGGGCGCCACCCCGTCCCCATCGCCCAGGAGCGCCGCCACCCGCAGGGCCCCGTCGACCTGCCGCGCCACCTCCGCCGCCGCCGCCATCCCGGCCAGCACCCCGGGGGCCTTCGCCACGATCTCCGCCGAGGCGCCCAGGCTCTCCGGCACGCAGACCGCCGCCGTGAGGTCCCCGTGCCCGAGGTCCTCCTCCAACGCGGTCGCGACGGCGCGTGACAGACATGGACAGGCAGTCATGCGGGGGCTCCGGCCCTACCCCGGGAGGGGTCGGTTGCTCTCATCGACGACCACGGATTTCGGCAGGCCGCGGGTGTCCTCGCCATCCGGGTAAAGCCCGTAGGAGATCACGTGAACGATGTCCCCCGGGGACCCTCGCAGCGCTGCCGGGCCGTTCAGGATGCACTCCCCCGACCCCGCGGGGCCCTCGATCACGTAGGTCTCGAGGCGGTGGCCGTTGTTGAGGTTCACGACCTGGACGCGCTCGCCGGCGACCAGGTCTGCGGCCTTCAGCAGGTCGGCGTCCAGCGTCAGGCTCCCGCCGTAGTTCAGGTCCGTCGCCGTAACGCGAAGCCCATGCAGCTTGGACTTCGCGATGGTGCGCATCATCCGGAGGGGTCCTTCTCGACAATCACGTTGTCGATGAGTCGAGTGCCGCCCAGGTAGGCCGCGGCGGCAATCACCATCGGCGGGCCGGGCGTGTCATCCCGCCGGAGGGTCTCCGGCCGACGGGCTTCGGCGTATTGTAGCTGAAACCCCGGCTCCGCCGCAAGCGCCGTCCGGACGGCCGCTTCGGCCTCGGCGGCGGTGCCGCCACCCGCCACCATCTCCGCCGCCCGCCGCAACGCGCGATGCAGGGCCGGCGCCGCGCGGCGTTCCTCCGGCGAGAGGAACGCATTGCGGGAGCTGAGCGCGAGGCCGTCAGCCTCCCGAACCGTCGGGCAGCCCACGATCGCGACCGGGAGGTTGAGGTCCCAGGCCATCCGGCGGATGACCTGGAGCTGCTGATAGTCCTTCTCGCCGAAGTACGCGCGGTCGGGCGTCGCGATGTTCAGGAGCTTCGCCACCACCGTCGCCACGCCCTCGAAGTGCCCGGGGCGGTGGGGCCCGCACAGGCCCTCAGTCAGCTCGGCCACGCGGACCGTCGTCAGGGCGCCGGCCGGGTACATCTCCTCGGCGGTCGGCGCGAACACGAAGTCCACACCCTCGCGCGCCGCCAGGACGAGGTCGTCGCGCTCGCGCCTGGGATACCGGGCGAGATCCTCACCCGGGGCGAACTGAGTCGGGTTGACGAAGATCGTCAGCACAACGACGTCGCACTCCTCGCGAGCCCGCCGCAACAGCGAAAGGTGCCCCTCGTGCAAGGCGCCCATCGTCGGCACGCAGCCGACCGACCGGCCGGCCCGGCGAACCGGCGCCAACGCCCCGCGCGCCTCATCAACCGTCCGCAAGACCTGCATGTGCGTTGCCGCTCCCTAGAGCCATCGGCGCCACCACTCGCCCGGCGCCGCCGCACTTCCCACCAGCCAGCCCAACAACCCGGCCAGGAACGACACGCTGGGGGCGACCGCCAGGAACACCCCTGAGCCGCCGGCCAACAGCCAGGCCCACAGCGCAATGGCGAAGGCGATGGCGTAGACCTTCAGCACGCCGCGCGAGTAGGACTCCGTGACGGCGGCGGTGACCAGGTACGCCGGCAAGCCGATGTAGGGCGACAGCACGCTCAGGACCACCAGGTACAGGCCGCCCGGGGCCGCCCCGCGTCCCGGCTCGCGCACCTCCGCCAGACCCAGCAACTCATCGAACGGCTCGATGGCCCCCGACGCGGCGCCTGCGGCTGCCAGCAGGAAGGCGGATGCGCAACCGGCGCCGATGAACAGCGTCGCCTGGGCCGAGAAGCTCGCCGATCCCATCACCGCGAGACACGCCGCGGCCATCACGCCGCCGATGACCAGCCGGGGGAACCGAACGGCCGGCTGCGCCGCCGGCGGCGTCGGCGCGGAGGGCCTGGGCGCGGGGGGCGCCGCGGCGCTCTGTCCCTCCAGCAGCTCCGCCTCGCGATACAGCTCCAGGCACATCTGGGTGTTCCCGCCCGCCATGTAGACCTCGCCCAGCAACCGGTACGCCTCGGGGCTGAACGGGTCCAGCTCGATCGCCGCCGCCACCGCGTCCCGGGCCTCCCGGTAGCGCCGCTGCAGCATCAGCTCGCGGCCCTCGACCATCAGGCGCTCGAACCGCGAGCGGGGGCGCTCGACAGTGACCTCCGGAGCCGGCGCCGCCTCCACGCGCGCCTTCCGCTCCCACCGGGCGCGCGCGTTCGGGTCCATCAGCACCCGATAGGCCTGCTGGATACGCACGAAGCGCTCGTGAGCCTTCCCGGCGTCGCAGCTCACGTCCGGGTGATGCTCCCGGACCAGCTCCCGGTACCGTCGCCGAATGGCCTCCTCACCGGAGCCCACCGGCAGCCCGAGGATGCGGTAGGGGTCAAAGGCCTCGTCGGAGCCGGCCATGGGGAGCAGTGGCTAACCGCCCGAAGCGGACATGATGGAGTTGACGTACCCCACGTAGAACGACACCAGGATCAGGATGACGAAGAGGCCGCCGATGATCACGCAGATCGGCACGATCGCCGTCGCCAGCTGCCGGATCTTGGTCTTGGCTTCGTCGTCGTAGTACTCCGCCACCTTCCCCAGGCTGCCGTCGATGTTGCCGGTCTGCTCCCCGGTGCGCAGCATCGCGACGACGGTGGCGGGGACGTAGCGCGACGTGGCGAGCACCTCACTCAACCGCCCGCCCTGACTCAGGTGCGGGATGGCGCCGCGCAGCTCGGCGGCGAGGGCGAGGTTCGCCGCCGCGTCCGCGGAGAGCTTCACACCCTCGGGCATCGTCACCCCCGCCGCATACAGCGCCGACAGCGCCCGACAGAAGCGGGACATGACGATCTTCTGATTGAGCCCGGCGAACGGCCAGAGCGTCAGCCGCAGTCGGTCGACCAGCGTGCGCCCCTGATCCGACTGCTGGTAGGAGCGCAGCAGCAGGACCCCAAGACCCGTCAGGCCCATCAGACCCAGCAGGATCGCGCTCGGGATCAGCAGCCCCGGACCCGCGGAGGTCGCGCCCAGGAGGCTCACGACGATCACCACCACGAGGGGAATCACCAGAATGGCGCCTGCGAGGATCTTGGGATACAGCGTCTCACGCTGGATCATCCGCTGAACTTCGAGGTCATGCTCGGCGTACTCGGCGAGGGTGCGCAGCATCTCCTCCAGCTTGCCCGAGGCCTCGCCGGCCGCCACGATGGCCACCGCCAGCGGCGAGAAGGCCTGCGGGAAGCGGCGCATGTTCTCACTCAGCCGCTGTCCGCGCTCGATCCCGGGGATGATGCTCCGCACCGCCCAGCGCAGGGAGGCGCTGGCCGTGTTCTCCTCGACGACATGCAGGGCCTGGATGATCGTCATGCCCGAGCCGACCAGGGTCGCCAGCTCGCGATAGAGCTGCGCGAAGGCGGCGTGGCTGATGCGCCCGAAGGTCGTCGAGGGGCGCCGCTCGGCTTGTGCCGTCGGCGCAGCCGCCTCGTTGATGCGCACCACCACGTAGCCCTGATCGCGCAGCTGAGCGGCCACGACCTGAGGCGTCTCGGCCTGCATCTGCCCGGTCAGGGCATTGCCCGACTTGTCGCGGACCTCGTAGGCGTACAGCCCAGGCATGGGGGCGGCTCCCTCGCGTCAGGAACGGCCGGCCGCGCGCCACAGGCGCACCGACCCGTCCACAGCGACACGAC
>VGFB01000466.1 GCA_016869015.1 Armatimonadota bacterium | reverse complement strand
CGCCACGCAGACGGTGACGGTGACCGACACCACGCCGCCATCGATCACTGCGCCAACCGCCGCGAGCGCGGAGCAGGCGAGCGCCGACGGGACCGCAGTGGAGTTGGCTGGGCCGACGGTCTCCGACGTCTGCGACGCGGACGTGGAGGTCGGCAACGACGCGCCGGGAGTCTTCCCCCTGGGCGACACCGTCGTCGCCTGGACGGCCACCGATGACTCCGGCAACGCCGCGACCGCCGAACAGACGGTGACGGTCGTGGATACGACGCCGCCGGAACTGACGCTGACGGTTCCTGCGCCGACGATCCCGGCGACGAGCGCCAAGGCGTTGGTGCTGGCGGCGCGGGTCACGGATGTTCGTGACATCTGCGACGCGGACCCGGACGTGGTCATCACGGTCACCAGCAACGAGCCCATCAAGGGCAGAGGAGGCAAGAGCCCGGACTGGATGGTCGTGCGGAACGGAAGCGTGTGGGAGATCTGGGTGCGCGCCGAAAGCAGCGGCCCCAGCACCGACCGCATCTACACGATCACCGCGACCGCCACCGACAGCAGTGGGCGCTCGACCAGGGCAACTGGGGTCGTCACCGTGCCGGACCCGCGGGGGAAGAAGAAGTAGCGTCTACGCCTCCGAGGCAACGCGACAACGGTCGCTCCCATCCGGGGCGGCCGTTGTCGCATCTCGGGGCGACAGCGGTCCTACCGGCCCACGAGTACGTTGTCGAAGAAGACCTCGCGCATTCGGTAGTTGCTGTGGGAGGTGTGCTGGAGGTAGAGGTAGGCGCGGTCGAAGCTCAGGCCCAGGCCCTCCGCGACCTCCAGTAGCGAGGCCCCGTTCTCCGCGATGGCGAGGGTCTCGCGGTCCAGCGTGATGTGCAGCTTCTGTCGGCCGATGGACCGACCCGTGCGCTCTTCCGGCCAGTTCTCAGTCAGCAGGGCCTCTTCGTGCCCGGCCGTCCTCACCGAGACCCAGCAGCGAGCGTTCCTCCCCGGCGGGACGCCGATGTACTGGAGGGCGAGCCAATCGGGCTCATCGCGGGGGTTCTCCGCCACGGTCGGGCAGAGATAGACTGCGACGGTCATGTAGCAGCCGTTGGCCTGGTCGTTCCAGTCCGCATCGACGCAAACCTCGCAGGGCTGGGAGAGATCGACCACGGGCTCGGCGGTTCGCACGCCGTGGAACTTCACCGTTCGATCGTCGGTGCCGATCGTCGCGGCGCCCATCCGCAGCCGGCCATCGACGACGTCCGCGACCTCCGTCTGGAAGTCGTTGAGGGAGGTGTGTACCCACTTGGCCGGATCGAGGTGGGGCGCCGGGAAGTCGTCGGCGAACAGCACCGTCTGCGGCAGGTCCTGCGCGCGGCCACAGGTCGGGAGCGCCAGCATGACGAACGCAGCGGCGAGGGTCATCTCATACCTCACCTTCGCGGCGGGGCTGCCGCGTTCCTGCCATGCAATGGCTCAACTATCGCGCCCTGGGCATGCTGATTGCGTTGGCCGTCATCTGTGGCGTGATGACGGTTCTCACCTCTTGGCGGAACGACTGGGGCCCGCCGACGTTCGTGAGCGACGTCAACCTGCGCAACGTGCTGCTGCAGTGCAGCATCACAACGGTCGCGGCGGCCGGGATGACCCTGGTGATCATCGGGGGCGGCATCGACCTGTCGGTGGGCTCGGTGCTGGCGTTATGCACCGTGGCGCTGGCGGTGGTGGCCCGGGCGCTGCCCGGAGCGCCGGGGATCGGTGCGGGGGTTGCGGGGTGCCTGATCGCGGGAGCGGCCTTCGGGCTGCTGAACGGCCTGCTGATCGTGCGCACGGGCGCGCCGCCGTTCATCGTGACGCTGGGAACGCTCCTGGTTGGGCGCGGCCTGGCGTACGTTCTGGCGGACGGGCAGACGATCCACGCCCAGGGCGTGACGGCCGGGGCCTCTGCGCCGCCGCTGCTCATCACCGTGGGCGTTGTCGCCGCGTGTCACCTCTTCCTGTCCCTCACCCCGACCGGCAGGTACGTCTACGCGACCGGAGGAAGCGAAGAGGCGGCCCGCCTCTCCGGTGTGCCGATCGGCCGCGTGCGGCTGCTCACCTATGTGGCCTCCGGGCTGTGCGCCGCGCTGGGTGCGGTGATCTACTGGCTCCGCATGGCCGCCGGCAACCCTCTCGCACAGGACGGGCTCGAGCTCTATGCCATTGCGGCCGTCATTGTGGGGGGCACAAGCCTCTCCGGCGGTCAGGGCGACATCCTCGGCACGGTCATCGGCGCCCTCATCATGGGTGTCCTGGCCAACGGGTTGGGGCTGCTGACCGTGCCTGACTACTGGCAGAAGGTGATCATCGGGACCGTCATCGTCCTCGCGGTGGCCGGGGATCGGCTGCGACGGCGACGGGCGCCGTGACACGGCGGCCTCGGGTTGTTGGCGCGAGGCCTACGGAACGAAAGGACGGGATCAGTCATGCGCATGACACTAACGCTGTTCGTCCTCGCAGGAATCGGGCTCGCCGTGCTGGGCGGCTGCCCGAAGGCGCCCCCTACGACGGAGACTCCCGTCGCAGTGCAGCCTCCGCCGCCGCTGGAGGCTCCTGCGCCGCAAGCGGCTGCAGGGGAGATGCCGGACTTCGGGGAGCTGAAGCCCTCGAAGCCCTACAAGGTCGCGCTCATCATGAAGACGATGAGCAACCCCTTCTTCCAGGCCATGGAGCGCGGCGCGAAGGAGGAGGCGGGCAAGCTCGGGCTCGAGCTGTCCAGCCAGGCCGCCGAGAAGGAGACCGACGATGAGAAGCAGGCCGGGATCGTAGAGAACGCGATCGCGCAGAAGGTCGACGCGATCGTCATTGCACCGGCAGACTCGAAGACGCTGATCCCGGCGCTTCTGAAGGCCAATGCGGCCGGAATCCCCGTCATCAACGTTGACAACCGCATCGATGCGCAAGCCGCCCAGGAGGCGGGGCTGAAGCTCGTCACCTTCATCGGCCCCGACAACGCCGCGGGCGCCGAGAAGGCCGCGCGCCACCTGTTCGAGGCCATGGGCGGGACGGGTAAGGCGGCAATGCTCGAGGGCATTCGCGGTGTCGATAACGCCGAGAACCGGAAGCGGGGCTTCGAGCGCGCGCTGGCGGACTTCTCGGGGATCGAGCTCGCGGACTCGCAGTCCGCAAGCTGGGAGCTCGAGCAGGGCGACACGGTCTTCACCAACATGCTGACCGCGCACCCGGACATCACCGGGCTTTTCTGCGCGAATGACATGATGGCCCTCGGCGCCATCCGCGCCATCGAGGCCGCCGGTCAACCGGGGAAGATCCTCGTTGCGGGCTACGACAACCTCGAGGCCGCGCAGGAGAAGCTGAAGTCCGGCGCGCTGCTGTGCACCATCGAGCAGCACCCCGACCTCATGGGCGCCTATGGAGTTCGTTGCGCTGTCGCGCTGCTCGAAGGTCAGGAGATCCCGCGGGAGATCGCCGTGCCGACGGATCTGGTCACCAAGGCGGACGCACGGTGAGCCGGGCGGCCCGTGGAATGCACAACAACTGTGTCTACAGATGGCGGCAGTGAGGTGGACCCCTCTGTGCCACCGACCATCGATGAGTGTCGGGTCTCGAGGCGAGCGGAGGACCACACGCTGGAGAAGCATGGCGTGACCGCCGTGGAGGCAGTGAAGGCCGCCGAGAGCACGCGCCGGAACTCCCGCGCCCGGACCGAGGACCCGACTGAACGGCGGTGTGTGATCGCCGGGAAGATGCTTGATGGACGGCGCCAGTGGGTGGTGTTCACGCACGAGGGGTGGCGCCGCGGACGGACCATCACGGCCCGCGAGGCGGAAGGGCCCAGGGAGCGCTCCCGTCACGAGGGGTTGGAGGAGACTAAATGGGAGTCCGCGATTCTCGACCATCGGCGACGTCGGGCCCGCGGCGTAGGAGCGGCTTCAGCCGCGGTCCCCAACGTTGGTTCATCGCGGCTGAAGCCGCTCCTACAACACCAGGACCGAGAATCGCGGATTCCCATCTGGAGATGCCGACCCGGGCGAAGGCGGTGCCCCGATTCGGGTCGGAGGAAGCCCTACCAACGGCTGATGCGCGAGCTGCTGCGGCAGTCTCTCCGCGCGCTCAGGGCGGAGCGTCGGCGGGCGGCTGCCGGGCGCGCGCCCTCCCGACCGAAGGCTGCGGCGGCGCGCCGGAGCGGCGTCCAACGCGGCGGAGGCTGACCCCTACAACTCCACCAGGAACACCGACGGGACCTTGAGCGGGATGGGCACCGACGCGCGGCCGCGGGCAACACGGACACGCTGCGCAGGCAGGGCCTCGAGGGCCGCATGGTCCTTGCCGGCGGCGAGGTTGCTGTGGCTGTCGTCGATGCACCAGACCGTGACCGCGCGGTCGCCGTCGGGACCGGGGAGCCCGCTGAGGTCGAGCACCACGGGTAGGGCGACGGGCGGGTCGGTAGGTTGGTGCTCGGGCGCGTAGCCCCAGAGGGCGATCCGGACCGCGGAGCCGTCGCTCGCGGCGAGGGTGCCAACGCACGGCGCGGTTGGGTCGCTTTGCGCGACACAACGCTGCCCGGTGA
>VGFB01000465.1 GCA_016869015.1 Armatimonadota bacterium | reverse complement strand
AGAGCACCCGCGCCTCCCCCACGTTCAGCGAATGGGGCGCGGCCAGGGCGCGCGGGCACAGCGCCAACACGCATGCCGGCAAGAGGCAGTCCATGCCCTCTGCTTCGGCGTTCGGGCCGCAACGTCCTGTCTGTGGGAGGTGTCCGCCGAGCGCCCATGGAAGCAGAAGGCCCGCAACCCCAAACCCGAGACCCGAAACGGTGTCCGCCCATGCCTTCGTCCCTTGTCGAGCGTCTTGAGTGGTTCCGCGACCTGAAGTTCGGTCTGTTCATGCACTGGGGCCCGTACAGCCAGTGGGGCTGCATCGAGAGCTGGCCGCTGGTCGAGGAGGACACGTGGGCGCGTCCGGACGACCTGCCGGCGTGGGTCGAGCGCGATCGGGACATCGAGCGCTTCAAGCGCGACTACTACGCGCTGAACCGCACCTTCGACCCGACTGAGTTCGACCCGCGGCCCTGGGCCGCCGCCGCCAAGCGCGCGGGGATGCAGTACGTCGTCTTCACCACGAAGCACCATGACGGCTTCTGCATGTTCGACACCCGCCAGACCGACTACCGCGTCACTCACCCCGACTGTCCCTTCAGCGGCGATCCTCGCGCCGACATCGCGGCGGAGGTCTTCAGCACGTTCCGCGCGGAGGGGTTTGGGATCGGGGTCTACTTCTCGAAATCCGACTGGCACTGTCCCTGGTACTGGAGCCCGGACCGCCCGGCGAAGACGCGGAACCCGAACTACGACACCGCCGCCGAGCCCGAGAGGTGGGAGCAGTTTGTGCAGTTCGTGCACGGGCAGATCGAGGAGCTGATGACCGGCTACGGGCCGGTCGACATCCTGTGGCTGGACGGGGGCCAGGTGCGTCCGCCCGCGCAGGACATCCGCATGGATGAGATCGCGGCGATGGCGCGCCGCCGGCAACCAGGCCTCATCATCGCCGATCGCACGGTGGGCGGAGAGCACGAGAACTACCTGACCCCCGAGCAGGAGGTGCCGGACGAACCGCTGCTGGAGACGCCCTGGGAGAGCTGCATCACGATGGGCGACCAGTGGTCGTTCAAGCCCAGTGACAACTACAAGAGAGCGCGCGACCTGATCCACCTGCTGATCGGCGTGGTCGCCAAGGGCGGCAACCTGCTGCTGAACATCGGCCCGCAGCCCGACGGCCGCTTCCCGGAGGTCGCGCTCGCCCGCCTCGCGGAGATCGGCGACTGGATGCAGGTCAACGCCGAGGCCATCCACGGCACGCGGCCGTGGAGCCCGTTCGCGGAGGGGCAGCTGCGGTTCACCTACTCGACACGCACCCCCGAGAAGTGCTACGCCGTCTACCTTGCCGCCGAGGGCGAGACGCGTCCTCCGGCGGAGATCGAGCTGCCCGTCCTCGCCCACCCGGCCTACCCGATCCACATGCTCGGCGTGGAGCGGGAGCTCGAGGGGCGTCTCGGAGACGACCTGGGGACCGTCGTGCGGATCCCCGACGAGGTCATCGCCAACCCGCCGTGCGAGCACGCGTGGGTGCTGCGGCTGCGCGAGGCGAACTGAGGGAGCGCCGCGCCCCAGTGGTGTGTCAGCCGTGATCCCTGGGACCGTTCTCGTGGCCAGGAGGACAGGCATTCCTGCCTGTCCTCGCCAGGAACCTGAGATCTGTGCGGACAGGCAGGAATGCCTGTCCTCCTGACAACCCAACGAAACACGGCGGACAAGGCCTTGGACTGCAGTGCACTTCCCACTCTCACCTGCAAGGAGTCTACCGATGAAACTGAGCTTCATGACGTGGGCCTGTCCTGATTGGGACCTCAACCAGATCATCACCGGCGCGATCCGGTACGACTACGACGGCGTGGAGCCGCGCGTCGAGTGCGATCAGAAGCACGGGATCGAGCTCGGGATCACGAAGAAGCGCCGGAAGGAGATCAAGGCCCAGTTCGCCGACTGCGGGATCGAGATCAGCTGCCTCGCGACCTCGCGCACCTACTCCTCCGCCGATCCCGCCGAGCGCGAGCAGAGCGTCGAGCTCACGCTCCAGTACGTCGATCTGGCGGGCGACCTTGGCTGCAAGCACATCCGCGTCTTCGGCGGGGCGATCCCGCAGGACGTCGAGCGACCGGAGGCCCACAAGTACGTGGCCGAGTGTCTGCGTAAGTGCGGGGAGCACGCGGCGACGCGGAAGGTCTTCGTCTGCCTGGAGACCCACGACCACTTCAGCCGCGCGGAGGACGCGGCGGAGACGGTGAGGCTCGCGGAGCACCCGAACGTGACGATCTGCTGGGACTTCATGCACCCGTTCCGGGCTGGCAACTCCTTTGCAGAGGCCTTCCAGCAGGTGAAGCCGTACGTCAGGCACTGCCACGTGCACGACGGGAACCTGCCGGAGGGGCCGAGCGGCCCGGTGAGTCTCGCGAAGATGGGCGAGGGCGACATCCCGCACGACGAGCCCATCCGCCTGCTCGCCGGCATCGGGTTTGAGGGGCATCTGTCGGGTGAGTGGATCGACTTCCTCCCGCCCGACGAGATCCTGCCCTTCGACGCGCGCGTCCTCCGGCAGTACCTGGGTGCTGCGGGGTCGTGACGGCATATCCGGAGGTGATCTGACATGAGACGCGGCCTGGTGGTCTGGCTCGTGCCGTTGCTGGCGGCGGGAGGTCCAGCATTGTGCGGCGCCCAACCTGCTGCAGCGCCGGGCCCCGGGCCCGCGGTCTCCGTGACGGTGGCCGGCTCGGCGGAGGCCCCGGCTGACTGGGCGGAGCTCACGCTCACCGTGGAGGGGCAGGGGGCGACGGCCGAGGAGGCTCTGGCGCTTTGTGACGCCTCGGCGCAGAAGGCGCTGGAGGAGCTGGCGGCGCTGCAGATCGCCCCGGAGAACCTGCGGCTCGGCCCGCCGGAGATCGGGGGGGGAATGGACCTGGCGAGCCAGGTCATGATCCAGCTACCCGGCCAGGGGGGCCCCCCGGCCCCGACGCAGACGGTCCGTCGGTCCCTCACGGTCCGCCTGTCGCCCTTCGACCCGGAGGCCGTCTACGAGTGGTTCTGCCGCGTGATCGACGTCGGAGCCGATGCCGGCGCGACCCTCGGAGGCGGGAACCCGTTCATGCAAGCCCTGCCCATGCGGAGCTCGCCGATCGTCTTCGGCGTCAGCGACCCGGCGCCACTGCGCGACGAGGCCATCCGCAACGGCCTCGCCGCCGCCAGGGCCGTTGCGAACGTCGCAGCGGCCGACTCCGGACGCGAGCTGGGAGACATGGTGAGCATCCTCGTCGCCGAGACCCCGCCCGAGCAGGCCTACGCGGGCCTCGTTAGCGCGATGCTCTCCCCTCCCACAGCCGGCCGGGCGAGCCGGACGGTGTCGGTGACCGTCACGTATCTTGTGAAGTAGCCTTTGCGGAGCGTCTGATGTTGGAGCCTGAGGCGTCGGGACCCAGGCCCGAGCCGCCCATCCCCGTTCAGCCCAGCATCCTCGTGCGGGGGCTGACGAAGCGGTTCGGGCAGCACGTCGCCGTCGACGATCTGAGCCTGGCGGTCATGCCCGGGGAGTTCTTCGGGTTCCTCGGCCCGAACGGCGCCGGCAAGACCACCACGATCCGCATGTTGGTGGGCCTGCTGCGGGCCGATGCGGGGCAGGTCGTCATCGCCGGCCGCGACCTCGCGACCGATCCCCTCGGGTTGAAGGGCACGATCGGCCTGCTGCCCGACGAGCTCAATCTCTACGAGCGGCTGACCGCCCGGGAGTTCATCGAGTTCGCCGGAACGATGTACGGGCTGGACCCGGACGCCGTGCGAAGCCGCACCGATGAGCTCCTCGGGCTGATGGAGCTCGAGGAGCACGCCGGCAAGCTGATCGTCGACTACAGCGCCGGGATGAAGAAGAAGACCGCGATGGCCGCGGCGCTGATCCACAACCCGCGCGTGCTGTTCATGGACGAGCCCTTCGAGGGGATCGACGCGGTGTCGTCCAGGGCGCTCCGCCAGGTCCTCGACCGGTTGCGCGGGCGCGGGGTGACCGTCTTCTTCTCCTCCCACATCCTGGACCTCGCCGAGCGTCTCTGCACGCGAATCGCGATCATCCACCTGGGCCGATTGCGCGCCGTGGGGACGCTGTCCGAGTTACAGGCGGCCGCCGGGCTCCCCGACGAAGCCCGACTCGAGGATGTGTTCCTGGCCCTCGTCGGCGCGCCGCCCGACAAGGGCGACCTGAGCTGGACGGCGTAGGACCGCGATTCATCGCGCCCGAGGGCTTCCGGATCGTGGCTTCCCAGATCGCCCCCATCATTCGGCTGAAGCTCCGTCTCGCCTTGCGTCAGGGTCGGGGCCCCTGGGCCGTTGTGGGCCTGATCCTGATGCTGGTCTTCTTCGTGCTGCCCTTCGGGGCCGGTCTGGCGGCCTTCGCCGGCGTCGGCCTCGAGACGCTGGGGCGGAACGAGCCGGGTGAGTTCCTCTGCCTGCTGCTCACGGGCGTCGGGGTCTTCTGGGTCCTCTTCCCTCTGGTGGGTTTCAGCCTCAACCAGTCGTATGATCTGACGCGGCTGTTCATCTACCCTCTCCATCGGCGCACGATCTTCATCGCCAACCTCCT
>VGFB01000464.1 GCA_016869015.1 Armatimonadota bacterium | reverse complement strand
GGATAGCCGTCCGTCGTTGCCGTGCCGTCCCCTTCCGTGTGTTCCGTGTATTCCGTGGTTGCCTCGCCGTCGCCGTGCCGTTCCCTGGGACCGCAGGGCGTCTCGTCCGCTGGCCTGGCTCGTGGTGGCCTTGGTGTGGCGGCCGTCGCCGTTCTCCCCTCTCCCTTCAGGAGAGGGGCCGGGGGTGAGGCCTCCACCGCGCCGTCGCCGTCCGTCGTTGCCGTCCGCGCCTGGCGCATCGGCCCGCCGGGCCGTTTGGTGCTCTGTCAACCGTGAGCTGTTCGGTGACACCGTGCTGCCCGCATCACTGCGGACAGTCGGGGCACTCCTTGAGGATTGACAGCAGAGCTAGACGCGCGGAACGCCGCACCTCGGCGGCTTCGTCCTCGAGGAGCTCGGTGAGCTTCGGAGCCGCGTCCTTGACCCGCAGCAGGCCGAGCGCCGCAGCGCCTCCGGCGCGCTCCATCTCGCTGCGGCTGTCCAGCAGCTTCAGCAGGTCCGGCACGGCGCGCAGGTCGCGGAGGTTGGCGAGCGCCATCGCAGCGGAGGTCCGGACCGTGGGGCTCGCATCGCCGGCCAGCAGCTGCAGCAGGGGGTCAGCGGTCGCCGTAACCTGGAAGACCCCCGCGATGTGGGCCAGATGGCTCCGCACCTGCCAGGCCGGGTCGTTCAGGCCGTCGAGTCCGGCTCGCACCGCGTCGGGGGCGCCGCTGCTCAGCAGCGCCTGGTAGGCGGCGCCGCGAACGTCGCGGTCCACATCGCCGGTCAGGTCGACGATCGTCTGGAGGGCCGCGGGCGTCCCGATCCAGGCCAACGGCTCCACCACCCGAGCGCGCAGACGTGCATCGGGGCTGACCGCTCCCCGCAGCAACACCTCGTACCCCGCTCCGTCGCCCAGGCGTGCGAGGGACGAGGCGGCTTCCGTCTGCACCGCAGGATCCGCGTCCGCCAGGGCGCCCTTGAGCGGCTCCAACGCCGCCAGGTCGCCGACCCGCCCGAGAGCAGCGGCGGCCTCGAACCGCACCTCGCGATCCGGGTCCTTGAGCAGCGGCAGGATGGCCGCCTCGAAGCGATCGTCCTCGAGGTAGTCCAGCCGGCTCAGGACATCGGCGCAACCCGCGCGGGTCGGGGCGCCCTCAGAGGCGAGACCCTCCAACAGCGCCGGGACCGCGTCCTCGCCGATCTGCTCCAGCGCGTCGCGAGCCTCGCGACGGACAGCCTCCTCCGCGTCGGCCAGTAGGGGCATCAAGGGCGCCACCGCTTCCCAGATGGCCAGCCGGCCCAGCTCGCGAACGGCGTTGCGGCGTACGGCGGCGTCGGTAGACGAGAGGTCGGAGATGTGGCCGGCCAGCCGGTCGGGTTGCCCGTGGGCGAAGCCGCCGATCAGCAGTCCGCCGAGCAGAGGAACGGTCGCCAGGAGGCGCGTGCGAAGCATGAGGGCCCTCCTTCACGGCACGAGTGCCCTCCCCGGGTCCTGAGGCCGCAGGGGTCGAGGAGGGCACTCACCTTCCGACAGGCTGGGTCGCGGGTGCCTGGTGCGCCGTCACTCGTGGTTGTTTGGATTGGTGGACGGCCCGTTCCGCACGCCCATCCGTCGCCGTCGTAGGACGGAGCGCTGCTCCGTCACCGTCGCCGTCGTAGGACGGAGCGCTGCTCCGTCACCGTCGCCGTCGTAGGACGGAGCGCTGCTCCGTCACCGTCGCCGTCGTAGGACGGAGCGCTGCTCCGTCACCGTCGTTGTCGAAGTGGGCGCTTCGAGCGACGACGACACAGCCTCACAATCACGAGTGACCGCGCACTGGTGCCCTGTCAGCCGTGAAGCCTTGGGTCGTCGTGGGTCGGCTCACCAGAGCCGACAGAGCCTTCAGGTCGATGCCGGACGGCGTTGGCTCTGGTGAGCCGATCCACGACGACAAACGGCAACTGCCGGAATCACGGCTGACGCGCCACTAGCTCCCCGTCGGCGTAGCGGCCGGGCAGCAGGTCCTGACACCCTGATCGAGGATGCCGCCCTGGCGGTCGGTCGTCCACCAGTTGATCCGGAAACAGCCGCCCTCGCTGCAGTCGGTGAGGATACAGAACCGCTTGCACTGTCCGGGCTTGATCGGGTTGGGGGTCCCGCCCGTGGGCGGAGGCGTCACGAACCCCACCCCCAGTCGGTCGCCTGATATGACGCCCGTCCAGTCCTTCGGCACCAACCGGATCTGGCGAATCTTGCACTTGCTCTCGATCGAGACGTGGAAGTCGTAAATGCAGCCGGCCTCCGTGCACGGGTCCTCGAGGGTGTTACAGACCTCGATGCAGTACCCGACGGTCTTGCCGTTGCTGTTGAGCAACGGCGTGCACTCCACCCGGTCCGCAGAGGCAAGGCTGGCCAAGGACGCGATCAGCAGGCACAGGCAGGCGGCTAAGGCCACGCATCGGACGCTTCTCACTCGGGGATCACCTCGCTCGGTGGGCTGCCCGATCACGCCCGGTGGCGAGGGCCGCCGCCGCAGCGCATCGGGTCCTGCGTGAACCGCACAACACGCCCGGCCGACCTATAGTTCCTAACCTGGTCCCTATTGCCTGAATTGCCAGGTGCCCGCGGGAGGAGGGGATTCCGGGGCGGTTGCTGAAGGCCTTCAGTGTGGTGAGCACTACCCGTCCCTGTGCCTGATCGCAGCCGTCTCTCGTTGTCCCCCGGGGGTGAAGCGGGTGACCAGACTAATGGCGTGTGCCTTCCTCGCTATGGCGGCGGTTCCGGCCTTCAGCCAGCCGCCCGGCTTCTACGACTCCTGGGCCGACGTGCTGCGGTACTACCCCGAGCTTGGCCCGGCGGCGGCGTTCATCAGGCTCCTGCTCCGGCCGATCACCGTCGTTGCCCTCGCGCTGTTCATCGGCCTGGTGCTGGACCACTTCGCGGCGGGTGCGGTCCGCGCGCGGGCGGTGGGGTCGTCTGAGGGCTATGCGCCCGATGAGAGGACGGCTCGCAAAGTCGCCCTCGTGCGGTTGGCGGTCTGGACTGCGGCGCTGACGGTGGGACTCGGCGCGGTGGGGATCGGGGGCCCGGCGCAGGTGATCGGCTGGATTGTGGGACTCGCAGGCAAGCTGATCGTCGGCGCCGCGATCGTGGCCGCGGCGATCTTCGCCGGGGCGGCCCTCGGCGGGCGAGGCCAGGAGCTGCCGCTCTCGCTCTTGGGCTACTTCTACCTCCAACTACACTCGCGCAAGCCCGCCCGCGACGCGCGGTTCGACTTGGGCGGGGGCCGCATCGGCACGATCGCCAGGATCGACCCGTTCCTGACGACCTTCGACCTGGGCGGCGGCCAGGTCGAGATGCGCCCCAATGCCTGGCTCATGTACGCGCACTTCGGCTGGGGCAAAGCGATGCCCGGCGCCGATACCTCCCCCTGACGGAGAGAACCATGTACGCTCTGGCTTCCGCGCTGTTCCTGCTGCTGATCGTCGCGGCCTGTTCGGCGGACGGGCTGACTCCGCCGGACACGCTGCCCGACCTCCCCGAGGGTCGGACCTGGAAGCTCGCCTTCAACGACGAGTTCGACGGCACAGCCCTCGATGACAGCAAGTGGCAGATTCCGGAGGAGCACGTCCGGCGTGACGGCTGGTGGAGCCCGAAGGCCATCCGCCTCGACGGGCAGGGCAACCTCGTCATCAGCGCGCTGAAGGACGGCGACCGCTACCTGGACGGCTGCGTGCGGACGCGCGGCAAGTTCGAGCACGCCTTCGGCTACTACGTCGCCCGCGTGAAGCTCCAGCAGCAGCCCGGGCACTGGTCGGCGTTCTGGCTCTACAACGACTGTGTGGGCAAGCTCGGCGACGAGGGGCGCGATGGGACCGAGATCGACATCTACGAGAAGCCCTGGCTCGACGACCGCGTGCAGCACGCCCTGCACTGGGACGGCTACGGCCCCGAGCACCAGTCCGAGGGCCAGGTCGCCCAGGTCCCCGGCGTGATGGACGGCTACCACACCTTCAGCCTGTGGTGGAAGCCCGACGAGTACGTCTTCTACGTCGACGGCAACGAGACATGGCGCACGAACGCCGGGGGCGTCTGTCAGGTCCCGCTCTACCTCAAGCTGAGCGACGAGATCGGACCCTGGGCCGGCGACATCGCCGACGCCCAGCTCCCCGACGCGTTCCTCGTGGACTATGTGAGGGTCTACGACGTCGTGGAGGGGCAGTAGCGGGCGACGACTACTCGGGGCGGGCAGGTCGGAGCCCGTGCCGGGAGGAACGCGCACCATCGAGTAGTGGCGAACCAGCCCACCTGAGCGTGGGGTGAGGCCGTGAAGTACGACGGTTACAGCGAGTTGTTCAAGGCCGCCCCCAAACGTCTTTGCGATGCACAGGAGTTGCTGGAGGCACCCACGAGGGAGCCGAACACCGGGGACGCTTCCTACCGCCACCTTTGCGCGGCACAGTATCTTGCGGGGTACGCTGTGGAGTGCGTACTAAAGACGTATATCATCTTGTACATCGACGCCCGCTCAAAGGAGCATGTTGTGAGGTGGTCGCAAGCCGTCCAGCACTTGGCCTCGCAGAGCGCTGTCGAGCCCGTGGACGGTAGGCAC
>VGFB01000463.1 GCA_016869015.1 Armatimonadota bacterium | reverse complement strand
GCCAGGGCGGCCAAACGAGTTGCGCGTCGGGCGGCGCTCCGGGCGCGCGCCAGCTTGGGGTCTGCCAGGAGCGCCGCGCGGCGGCGCTGGACGAGCAGCGTCCCCAGCAGCCACGCGAGCGCGAGCGCTTGGCTGACGAGCACCGGCGCCGACAACAGCCGCCCCGGATGCGCGCCCCTCAGCCGGTCGGGCAGCGGCTTCACAGCCGCCCCCGACCCCGGCACTGCCCCCGGCGTCTCCCCCTCCCCGGGGAGCACGTGCAGCACAATGGGTCGGCTGCGGGCGGTCCGGTACGCCTCGGCCTGCGGGTCGAAGTAGGACAGCTCGACCGGCGGGACCGTGAGATCGCCCAGGGCGGTAGGGATGATGACGTGGTCGAAGAGCGCTTCGCCCGCGAGCCGGTACCCGACGCCGGCCGCCTCCGGCGCGACCTCCCGATGCTCGCTGGACTGGTACTGCCGCAGACCCTCGGGCAGTGTGAGCGTCGGCGGCTCCAGCGTATCGAGGTTGCCCCAACCGCGCACCGCGACCGTCAGCGTGGCGGCCTCCCCCATCCGCAGCGTGTCCCGATCCGCGTGCGCCTCCACCGCGACCTCGCCGACCGCCCCCCCAAACCCCGCCGGACGACCGGTCTCCGGCAGGCGCGAGACCTCGACCTGGAGGGGCTCAGTCGCGACTTCCCTCGGCACCGGGTCCCAGTACCCCGTCGTGTACCGCAACCGCGCCGGGGTGATGGTGTGCTTGCCCGGCCCCGTGGCGAAGAGGAGCTTGAGTTCCTGCTTCACCACATATTGCCGCCCGTTCAGCGTTTCGTACCGCGTGGCCGGGGGCGGCAGGGCCTGGGTGCGGAAGCCTTCGGTCTCGGCCGGTTCGTAGTCCACGGCGCCCAGACGCACGCTGTAGTACAGGTAGAACGTCAGGAGCAGCGGCTCACCCACGTAGGCCCGCTGCTTGTCCACGGCGCAGCGGATGAAAACCTCCTCGCCCGCGGGAGGCGACACCCCGCCGGGGGGGACGGCGGGCGCCGGCAGCGTGGGTGGAGCGCCGCTCGCGCCGCTGCCCGCGGCGGGCGAGACCTGCACCGTCACCGCCTGGGTGCGCAGCACCTGCCCCCCAACCTGGACCGAGACGGCCGGAATGGTGTGCTGACCGGGGCTCTTGGGCCGCAGCACGTACTCGAAGACGATCTGACTCGCCATCCCGCCGCTGCCCATGGTGAAGGCGCGCGACTCGCCGGTGGAGACGATGTCGAACCCGCCGAGGTTGCCGAGGGACGGGGCCGTCGCCTGGTCGGCCCCGGACACGGTGACGCTCAGCACGAGCGTCTCCCCCATCGGCACGGCCGAGCGGTCCACCGTCGCGGACACCGCCGGCGCCGCCGCGGCCGGAACGACCGGAGCCAGGAGCAGGAGGAGCGCGCCTGCGCGGAGCCTGCTCACCAGTCCCTCCCGGTGACTGCCGTGTCGCGCGGCATGACGCGCGACAGCTCACGCCGGAGCTGCGCGTCCTCGTAGGCCGCCTGCCGTAGCAGCGAGCGCGCCTCATCTTCGGTCATCGGAACCGCCTGCGCCGCCTGTCGCTCGCCGCCTTTCTCCTCCGGGGAGGCCTGTGGCTCCGGGGGCGGCTTCTCTTCGGAGGGCTGTGGCTGTCGCTGGTTCTGCCGCGAGTCCTGCTGCTTCTGCTCCTTCTCGTCCTGCTTCCGGTCCTTCCGGCTCTGGTCCTGTGGGGACTGCTGCTCCTTCAGCTTGCGGGCGATCTCGAGGTTGCGCTTGGCCAGCGCGTCGCCCGGATCGCACCGCAGCGCGTTCTGGTACTCCTCGATGGCCTCGTCGAGCTTCTGCTCCTGCAGATAGGAGTTCCCCGTGTTGTAGTGCGCCCGCGCAGCGAGGGGGAGGTTTCCCGCGGCGTCGATCCGTCCGAAGTGCTCACGGGCCTTCTCGAACTCCTTCTGACGGTACAGGGCGTCGCCGGCGTTGAAGCGCAGGATGGGGTTCTCGGGGTCCAGCTCGAGCGCTCGCACGTACCGCTGCAAGGCCTCGCCGAACTTGCCCTCGGCAAACAGGCGGTTCGCGGCCCGGCAGAGCAGCGAGGGGGTCTCGAACAGCGAGAACCCGCCCGTCAGCAGGAAGCAGGCCAGGGCCGTGCCCGCCAGACCCGGACCTCGCAGGGACAGCCGCAATCGGCGTCGCGGACGGACGCGCATGAGGAACTCCGCCCCCAGCAGAGCCAGTGCCAGCCCAAGCGGCCACTGAAACCGCTCGGCATGGCTGCGGAAGGTATACTCGCCGGCCCGGGAGGACTGCAACTCGCTGAGCCGTCCGTGCACCGCGGCCGCGCCGTGATCGGCCTGGCCTCCGGCGAAGTAGGTACCGCCCCCGGCTCGCGCGAGCTCCGCCAGCTCCGCCGCGTGCAGGCGGCTCACAACCACCTTCCCCTCGTACTTCCGCATCCCCGTCGCCTTGCCGGTCGCATCGAACTCCGGCACCGGCGCTCCCGCCTCCGTGCCGATGCCCAGGACGTATAGCCGGACTCCCTTCGCGCGGAGGGCCGCGGCGGCCTCCCGGGCGCCCTCGCCCCAGTCCTCCCCGTCGCTGAGGAGGACGACCGCCCGGTCCGCCCCTTCCCCCGCGCCGAAGGCCCGTTCAGCCTCCGCCAACGCGGCCGCCAGCGCCGTTCCGGCACCCGAGGTGATCGACGCGTCGATGGACTCCACGAAGGTCGTTGCGGCATCGTAGTCGATGGTCAGCGGGCAGTACAGGAAGGCCTGCGTCGAGAAGGTGATGATCCCGACCCGGTCGCCCTGCAGCCGCGCGATCAGGCCCAGCACCTCCCGCTTCGCCGCCTCCAGCCGCGAGGGCGAGGCATCCGGCGCCAACATGCTGTCGCTCGTGTCGATGGCGACGAGGATGTCGGCGCCCCGACGCTCCACGCGCTCGAGCCGCGTGCCCAGGCGCGGCCGGGCCGCCGCCACAATGAGCAGGGCCAACGCCGCCAGCAGCAAGGCGCTCCGGGGCCCAGCTTCCCGCACCGGACCGGCCAACAGCCGCGGAGCCAGCGTGGGCGAAGTGAACGTCTCCACCGCCTCCCGGCGCTTCCGTCCTGCCCGCCGCAGCAGCCACCCCAGCGCCGGCACACCGGCCAGCAGCCACAGGGCCCACGGATTGGCGAAGGTCAGGTAGCTCATCGGAAGGCGGTTGCGAGTTCCGGGTTTCGCGTTGACGACTCAGGGCGCTTTGCGCAGAACGGTCGCGCCGGCCAGCAGCTCCAGCCCCAGCAGACACAGGCCCGGCCACAGGAAGCGGCCGCAGAGCTCCGAGCGCGGACGGAAGCTCTTGGCTTCGAACCGGCTCTTCTCCAGCTTCCAGATCGACTCGTAGACCGCCTGGAGAGCCCCGGGGTCGGCGGCGTGGTGGTACTCGCCGCCGGTGGTCTGAGCGATCTCGGTCAGGAGTGCTTCATCGAGCTTCGTGAGAGCGATCGAGCCGTCGGCATTGCGCGCGTAGACCCGTTGACCGGTCGGTAGTTCGACCGGCACGGGGCTGCCCTCCTTGCGGCCGATCCCGATGGTGAAGACCCGCAGGCCCAGGGCCCGGCAGGCGCGCGCGGCGTCTCGCGGAGCGACGCTTCCGGCGTTGTTCTCGCCATCCGTCAAGAGGAGGATGACCTTGCTCTTGGCCTGCGAGCGCTCCAGGCGCGAGGCGGCCGTCGCCAGGGCCATCCCAATGGCCGTGCTGTCGCCGTCGATGAGCCCGAGCTCCACCTGCTCGATCAGCGCGCCCACCATCTCGTGGTCCAGGGTCAGAGGGCACTGGGTGAAGGCCTGGGAGGCGAAGAACACCACCGCCAGTCGGTCGTTGCGGATGCCGCGCGCGAAGCGGGCGAGGACACGCCGGGCCCCAACGAAACGGTTGGCGTCGCCGAAGTCCTCGGCCTTCATGCTGTAGGAGACGTCCATCACCAGCACGAGGTCGATCCCCTCGCCCTCGTACTGCTGCTGTGAGCCCAGCCGCTGGGGACGAGCCAGGGCCACCACCAGCAGCACCGCCGCCACCAGCCGGGCCGCCGGGAGCAGGGCGAGGGCGCGAGCGCGGAGGGAGGGCCGGGCATCCGCCAGCGTGCGCACGTCCGAGTAGACGAGCCGCGGCTCGGATCGCCGCGCGCGGGCGAGGTGCAACCACACGGCCAAGGGCGCGAGCAGAAGCAGGAGGAGGTAGGCTGGATCCCCGAACACCATGACGGCAGTCCTCAGTCCCAAGCTCGAAGCGCGAAACCCGGGCACCCGGTCAACCGCCGGGCTCCTCCCCTATCGGGAACCGCAGCGCCGTCTCGCGCACGAGGCGCTCGACCCCGTCCACCGCGCTCCAACACGCCGGCGCCTCCGGGCGGGCCTTGGCGAACTTCACCACGTCCGCCTCGCGCAACAGGTCCTCGACGACCGGCGCCTGCTCGGCACAGTGCCTGTCGTCCCGCATCTGCGCCGCGATCTGCGGCGTCGTTTCCTCCAACGTCCGGACGTTCCACCTCGCGGCCACGTAGGCGCGCAGGATCTCGCTGAGTTCTGAGTAGTGTTCCTTC
>VGFB01000462.1 GCA_016869015.1 Armatimonadota bacterium | reverse complement strand
TTCGCGACCGGCCGTCCCTTCCACAGCGGCGCGACCGTCACCGGCGCCGGAATCTGCGATGTCCTGCCGACCCTCCTGCACGCGCTGGGGCTGGAGCTGCCCCAAGGGCTGGACGGTCGCCCCATCTTGGACGCCTTTGAGCCGAGCTTCCTGTCGGAGCACCCGGTGCAGGAAGGCGATGCATCCCTCTCCCCCCCGGAGGCGTCGGGGCCCCAGGCAGATGACGACGAGGATCGCCGAGCCGTCGAGGACAGGCTGAGGGATCTGGGGTATCTATAGCCGCCGGGCGCGAAGCGCAGACGGGAGGACACCGCATGACCGTACCGCTCCTGGCACTCAGCGCGGGCGCGCTGCTGCCCCGGGCAACGGCGGAGGTGGTCACATACCCCGCTCCGGAGGGCGAGCCGCCCTCGGCCGACTATGCCGTCTGGGTCAACGGGGAACCCGTCTTCTGCTACGCCTCCTTCCGCTTCGACCTCGCCTCGCAGACCACGATCGCGGGGCGACCCGTGTCGCCGGTGAGTTTCTGCTACTTCGACCACCGGGGCGAGGTGGAGGTCGAGGTGCGGCTGCTCGCCGGACTGCGGGAGGCCGGGCTGGACACCTCCCGCGTCGTCGTCCGGCCCCTGGCCCACGGCCTTGCGCCGGAGGTCGTGGGCGACCGCGTCCGCTTCCGGCTGTCGGAGCCCTGCCAACTCACGCTCGAACCGGGCGGCGCGCTCGGCCGCCCGCTGCACATTTTCGCGAATCCGCTGGAGACGGACGTCCCGGACCCGGCCGACCCCACCGTGCGCTACTTCGGTCCCGGCGTCCACGAGGCCCGCGAGATCGACCTCCTGACCGGCCAGACGGTCTACATCGCCGGCGGCGCGGTCGTGCATCTTCAGCCGGCGCCGGCCGAGCGCCTGGGCGAGCCGAGCAGCCTCTACGGCCTCGCCTTGCGCCCGGCGCCGGGCCTGTTCAGCAGCAACTGGCAGAAGAACGTGACCCTCCGCGGCCGCGGCATTCTCTGCGGCCGCCGAGGGCTGGAGCAGCTGCAGCGAGGCCATCTGGTCCGCGTGCAGGGGATTGAGGACCTGACCATCGAGGGCCTCATCCTGCGCGAATCGTCGGTCTGGTCGCTGAACGTCGTCAACTGCAACCGGGTGCGCGTCTCCAACGTGAAGATCGTCGGCCACTACGTCAACAACGACGGCCTCTGCATCGGCGGCACCTCGGACGCCCTCGTGGAGGACTGTTTCGGCCACAACGCCGACGACTCGTTCGAGGTCAAGGTGTGAGTCCCGCAACGCAACGTGACGTTCCGCAACTGCGTGGCCTACAACGATGCCGGCGGCGCGCTGGGGATGTGCTGCGAGTCCGGAGCCGAGCTGTCGAACGTCCGCTACGAGGACTGCACCGTGCTGCACGCGACCCACCCGAACCCCTCGCGCGGGGCGATTGGGATCGAGCTGGAGGGGACGGGGGCGATCAATGGGTTCCGCTTCGAGAACCTCGTGATCGAAGACGTGACCGGCGAGCTGCATCCGGCGCTGAAGGTCGTGAACAACTGGGACGACTGGCACATGAACCTGCCGTCGCCGCCCGGCCGCCCATACGAGCAGGCCAACCCGCCGGCGCGGAAGGAGCCGCGTGGGGCCATCCGCAACGTCCTGTTCCGCAACATCACGGTGCTGCGGTGCGACACCGAGGACGTGGTCCTGATGGCCGACGGACCGCAGAGCCCCATCGAGAACGTGACCTTCGACAATGTTGTCATCGCGGGGAAGCGCCTCGAGCCCAAGGACCCGCGCCTGAAGACGAACGCCTGGGTCCGAAACGTCGTCGTGCGCTGATCCCGCGCGCCCGCTCCGTCGGTTCCTGCCCCTCCCCCACCCTCGGCCCGAGCTCGGCGCCGAATGATGCAGTTCGGTAACGCGTTCGCGACAGTACCTTGCCCCCCTCGGGTACGCCGATGTGTGGCACGAGAACTCCGCCGAGCTACCCTTCGTCGCGCGGAGCAGCGGCCATGCCCGTGACGGAGCCGTTCGCAGAAGTCGAGCAGGTCCAGGATGGGATCCGCGCCGTCCTGAAGGCGCTGGCGGATGCCGTCACGGTCATCGCCAACCTGGAGGACATCCCCGACACGACCAAGCAGGGCCACATCGAGCGGGAGGTCGGCCATGCGCGGACGCAGATCCGGGAGCTGCGGCTGCAGGAGCGCCTGAGCCTGGATCAGGCTGCCGTGCAGCTCGAGGCCGCGGCGCGGCTCAACGGCACACCGTTGTGGTCGGAGACCGAGCGCACGAAGATGATCGGCGATCCGCGCCGCCCCGATCGAGTGCGCGACGCCATGCTGGGGGAGTTGGTCAAGGCGAACGTGGTGACGGCCTTCGCGGAGACGCCGCCGCCCGTCCTGCTCCACCGTCTGCGGCTCGCCTTGCGGGTCAACGACTTCGTCACCGCTGACGCGATCCGCCTGATCGCCCTCCGGCGCGTCCTCGCCACCGGAACGCCGGTCGCCGGCGACAAGCGCGACCCGGAAAGCCCACTGCCGCGCCGCTACCTGCTGCGGACCGAACTGGGCTCCGCGTACGTCGACTACGAGGAGGGGCTCGACGCGCTACTGGACGCCTTGGCGGCCTTCGATGAAGCGCGCCTGCCCGTCGAGCGCCGCCAGGCGCGGCAGTTGGTGGAGTCCGGGCGCCATCGCCGCCGGCCGTTGGACGTGGTCCGCTGGGCCGGCGACGACGCCTTGCTGAAGGCGGTGGTTGAGCGGCTGGGTGACGTATAGCGGCGGGTAGTTGCGATGTTCGCGCGGCCTGTTGTATAACAGCCCCATGCCTTCAGTCGAGGCGGCCAGGCCGCCCGGTCGGGAGAAGCTGCGGAGGAAGTCGGCCCTGCGTCGAGGGGCCGAGCGGCTGTCCATGCGTCTGGCCGCCGCCGGCTTCTCGGTGGTCATCCGCGCGCTGCCGCTGTCCTGGGGGCGGCGCCTCGCGAACCTCTACGGCCGGCTGCTCTACGCCCTCACGCCTCGCCGCCAGCGACTCGCCGACCGGAACCTCGTGGAGACCTTCGGGGAGCGCTTCTCGCCCGCAGAGCGCCGTCGGATTCGGCTCGCCGTGACCCAGAACATGTGCAAGGTCTTTGTCGAGCTGTTCAGGGTCGGCGCCCTGACCCGTGAGCGGATTCGCGACCTCGTGCCCGCCGAGGGCCTCGAGCACGTCCACCAGGCTCTCGCGCGCGGGAACGGCGCGATGATCGTCACCGGGCACTTCGGCAACTGGGAGCTGCTCGGCGCCCGGCTGGCGACCGAGGGCTTCGACCTGGGGGTCGTGGCGCGCGACGCCTCCGATGCCGGGGTCACCTCGCTCATCAACCAGTCGCGGGAGCGACTGGGGATGAAGGTCTTCGGGAAGCGCGACCTGAAGACGATGAACGCCCACCTGCGGGGCAACGGCCTGCTGGGCATCCTCCCCGACCAGCACTCGCGCAAGGGATCGATCCTGCTCAACTTCCTGGGCCGCCCGGCGTGGGTGGTGCGCAGCCCGGCGCTCCTCGCGCTGCGCACCGGCGCCGCGCTCATCCCGGGCTTCTGCCTGCGCGAGCCTGACGACTCCCTCCGCGTCGTCATCCTACCCGAGATCGACACCCGGGACCTCGACGACCGCGACGAGGCCACCGTCGAACTCACCCGCCGCATCAACGCCGCCCTCGAGGAGCAGATCCTCGCCCACCCCGAGCAGTGGCTCTGGCTCCACGACCGCTGGAAACCCGCCGCACCCGAGCATGAGGACAAGTATCTGCGGAGGGAGGCGGAGGGGGCTCCGGACGACGCCGGCGTCCCCGGCACCTGAGGGGCCAGGAGGACGAGGCGGCCCGGCGTGTGTTCCAGAGTGGTGAGCGATGGTTGGCGCCACTTCTCAGGCTTGGAGGCCCCTATGTCCCGCGGCGTGTCGCCCTGGTTGCCGGTGACGGTCTTTCTCGCGTGCGCGGCCGTGTCGGCTCAGCCGCCGACCCAACGGTTTGAGCTGACCCTCAGAACGAGCATCCAGGCGTTGCCCTTCAAGCTCCCCAACATGCCGAATATGCCCCAGATGCCGGGCGTGCCGATGTTCGGCGTGCCTCAGCGGACGGTCGAAGGGCAGGCGCGCTACGCCGAGCCCGCAGTGGAGCCCATCTTCGTCACGGTTCCCGGCGACCTGAAGCTGAAGCAGAACCGGCTGGTCCTGCGTGTCTGGAAACCAACTGAGCAGTCTCCGGCGACGCCGGGAGGCCAGGGTGGGGCCGGCACGGGCAAAGTCAAGATGACCCACAAGCTGTACTGGCAATGCGGCACGGCTGAGGGTCCGGTGACGGAATCGGTGGAGTTGGATACCTCTCAGATGCCGACAACGCCCGGCGAGGGGATCCCGGAGGCCGGTCTCCGCAACTACCTGGAGGAACTGGCGAAGACGGCGCAAGGATCCCAGGGCGACCTTCCGGAGCGGGCGGTAGGCGGCGGCGAGTATGTGCTGAACACGGGCGGCACAGCGGTGCTCGACGGCTTCCTGGCGCCGATCAACGTGACCCAGCCCGAAACACTGAGTGAGGTGAACCTACC
>VGFB01000461.1 GCA_016869015.1 Armatimonadota bacterium | reverse complement strand
GCCGGCGGGAGCTCGTCGCGGCCATCGAGGGGGGAATCGACGGAGTAAACGGCATCGCCCCGGCATGCGTCCACCCGGATACGCAGCCCAACTTCTGGGTCTACCCGCTGTGGGCCGTCGGTTGGTCGGCCGAGGAGCTGCGGCAGCGCGTCCAGGAGAAGGCCGGCGTCGGCCTCGGGCGCTACGCTGAGATCAACTACCTGGAGGCCGTCTACCGGCAGATGCAGATGGAACGGCGCACCTCCCTCGGCACGCCCTTGCCTGACTACGTGCAGTACGCCCCGGGAAGCTGCCCGAACGCGGAGGGCGCCGCGCTGCAGTGCATCCCGCTGGGCTGTCACCACCAGTTGGATGTGGAGGCCGTGCGCGCTCAGGCCGCGGCGATCCGGGAGGCGCTATCGTGACGGCAAGTTGCGGGTTACGGGTTGCGGGTCACCGGAACGGCGCACCGACGCGGGGAGGGGTGCTTGCCTTCGCCGTGGCCGTGTCGTTACTGTCACCTGTTACCTGTCACCCGTCACCCGCCTTCGCCGAGGGGGGCCGGCGGGAGCGGATGAACGGCTACCTGGTCGTCCACCTGCAGGGCACGCCCGAGGCCATGGGCCGCCAGCACGGGCTGCTCCTCGGGCGGGAGGTCCAGCGGATGATCCGCGACCTCCTGCTCGAGGGCGAGTGCGCCTCCCCCGAGCAGCACGCGAAGCTCGTGCAGGGCGCGATGGTGATGGAGCGCTACCTCGAGCCGGAATTCCGCCGGGAGCTGCGGGCGCTCGCCGAGGCCGCCGAGGTCGACTACCGCGACCTGGTGCTCGCCCAGCTCTTCGGGGACGTACAGCGCGCCCAACGCGAAAGCCGCTACCGCTCGACCTCCCCCAACGCGGCGCCCGGCGACCCGTGGCAGTGCACCTCCTTCGCGGTCTTCGGCCCCGCCACTCGCACCGGCGAGTGCATGGTGGGCCGCAACATGGACTTCTGGGACCATGGCGTCAGCGAATGGGGCGGCGTGCTCATCCACTACCGGCCCGATTCCGGCCTGCCGTTCGTAACGACCTCGTGGGCGGGGATCATCAACGGCTGGACCGCGATGAACACGGCGGGAGTCGTCTCGGCCAACAACAGCTCCTACGACGGCCGGTCCGACTCCCTCGAGGGCCTGAGCACCTGCTTCATGGTCCGCAAGGTCGCTCAGTACGCGCGCTCGGTGGAGGAGGGGGTGGAGATCGTGCGGACCGGCCCCCGGGCTTGCGGCACCAACCTCATCATCGCCGGCGGCAGCCCGGCCAACGCGGCCATCTGCGAGTTCGACCACGAGGAGATCGCCGTCCGCTACGCCGAGAACGGTTGGGTGGCGGCGGACAACAGCTTTGAGAAGCTCTACCAGGAGGAGTCGCGCTATCGCTATGTCGGCTACCGTGCCGCGCGCCTGGGAGATCTGATCGAGGAGAACTACGGTCGCATCGACCGCGCGATGAACTTCGCCGCCGCCGAGGGCGTGCCGCTGCGATCCATCAACCTCCACTCCGCCATGCTCTTCCCCGCCGACCTGCGCGTCAACGTCTCGATGACGAAGAAGCCCGCCGCCGATCACTGGTACCGACCCTTCCGCCTGACCCCCGAGGGCCTCCAGCGCGTCGGGGTCGACGAGGCCTGGCGCGAGACCCGCGCCGCTCTGGACGCGCGAGCCGCCGCTCAGTAGGCGCCGATCGAGGGCGGTCGATCGGCCGGACGAGCGGCGCCCGTGAAGTCGTCCGGCACACCCAGGTCCGCGCCGGCATTGAGGCACGGCGACTCCGGCCTCAGCCGGAAGTCGAGGCCCGCCGCGCCCACAAACAACGGGTCCGCGCAGATCGAGCGCGGCTCCTTGTTGCGCTCGGCCTGATAGCGCGCAAACTCCGCCATCGTGTACGGCGAGTCCTTGAAGTCGATCATCACGCCCTCGGCCTGATACCAGCAGTTGTGGTCCATCACCAGCGCGTCGATCTGCTCGTCCGTCCAGCCGGGCGCGTAGAACGCGTGCGACTTCGCCTCGAAGAAGATGTTGTTGCTCACCACGATGTCCCACGCGCGGGCCGGGCTGTTGTAGAAGCAGAGATGGCGGCCCGAAGGGTCAGGGCGTTGCGTGTGACCCCAGCCATGCCCGGCATTCAGGCAGGTGTTGTTGACGAACTGCACGTTGTAGGTCTCCGAGGCCTCCGGGCGGTTCCAGTACTCAAACGAGTACTCCGAGTTCCAGATGAGGTTGTTGCGGTAGATGAGATTGTACTCCGGCGTCTCGGGCCCGCCGCTCTGGTTGGTGAGCGCGGCGTCGTAGATCTCCCAGAACCGGCAGCGCTCGACCAGGTTGTCGTGCGCCGCGCCCCAGAACTCGACCCCGTTGCCGAAGCGCACCGTCCGGTCCCCGCCCATCTGGTCGCCGCCGCCGATGAACCCGAAGTCGCAGTCCCGGACGATGATGTGGTGCGTGCTGCCGCCGCCGATGCCGTGCGCGCCGCCGTACAGCAGCCTCAGGTTCTCGTAGACCACGTAGCTGCAGC
Organism: Armatimonadota bacterium; assembly: GCA_016869015.1. Taxonomy (GTDB): domain Bacteria; phylum Armatimonadota; class Zipacnadia; order Zipacnadales; family VGFC01; genus VGFC01. The sequence goes on along the minus strand of VGFB01000461.1, from coordinate 2,060 downwards.
CGCCCTGGTCGATCATGTGCTCGCGGATCGCGAGTTCGATGCTCTCGTACAGCGTCGCCGGGTTCTGCGGGCAGACCAGCTTCACGAGATGCTGCGCCTCGTCGTACCAGTACTGGCCGGGCTCCTGAAGGTCCTCCGCGTTCCAGACCTTCACCCCGCAGCGCTCGCCCTCGTTGAGGATGATGTTGCCCACATCGGCCGCCAGCCACCCGCTGCCGTCGCACGCCTCGAGGCTGAGGCTGTCGAGGTGCAGCACCGCGCCGGTCGGCAGCGCAGCCCCCAGGTACCACGTCAGGCGGGTGTCGTCGGCCGTGGTGTTGGCGAGGTACAGCTGCGTGCAGGTGGTCCAGTCCTCACGCACCTCACTCACGCCGGTGCCCCCGGAGTAGCTGCTCCACGGCGCGCCCATCATCATCATGTGGGGCATCGCCATGCGGAACGGCGCCGTGCACTTCGCGCGGACGGAGAGCCGGTACAGCTTGCCGCGCTCGATGGCGAAGGGCCCGATGTAGAGCTGAATCCGGTTCCCGCTCTCGCCGGAGGCCGCGCACTCGACCCGGCAGCTCGCGGGCGCGGAGTCGAAGTCGGCCTCATCCCAGGAGGTGGTCGCCTCCGCCGGCTCCTCCCGGTGCAGGCGCCACTCAAGCGTGTCGTCCGCGCCCTGCGGCAGCGCCTCGCCGAGCACCCGCAGCGCGCCGCCCGAACTCCAGATCCCGTTGCCCTCGTCGGTCCAGTCCTCCGGGCTGTTCCTCGCGACTGAGCCCAGCAGCAGCGGCTTCGGCCCCTCGCCGTAGGCGCCGTAGGTGACGTAGCCCGCCTCGCTTCCGCTCCGGGGCCGCAGTTGGCCGCGCCACGAGTCTCCTCGGCGGAAGAGGACCGCATCCCCGGGCTGGTACGGGCCCAGGTTCACGCGCTCCAGCGACGCCCAGGCGGCCTCGGGCGACAGGCCGTCGTTCGCATCGGAGCCGGCATTGGAGACGTGGTACCTCGCGCCGAAGGCGGAGCCCGACATCAGGAGCACCCCCAAGAGCACTCGCGCAGCGTTGAGCATTGGGTTGTCCCTCACTCTCCCGGTCCGCATCGCTCCCCTGTCTTCCGCCAGAGCAGCCCCGCGCCCTCCCGAAGGGAAGGGAACCGGCGTCCGCAGGGTGAACGCGCGGCGGGCAAGACCGTCGATCCGGAGGAGCGATCACCATGCAGGTTGGGTTTGCGTGTGCCGACGTCACGCCCGCCATCGGGCGGGAAGTGCCGGGCGGCTTCTCGAAGGCCTTCAGCGTGAGCATCCACGATCCGCTGCTGGCGACGGCGGCGGTGATCGGCGATGGGGAGACCCGGGTGGCGCTGGTGGGTCTGGACAACCTCTCGGTGAAGCGCTCGGTGGTGGAAAGGGCGCGGGAGATCATCGAGGCGCGCACGGGCATCCCCGGCGCGAACGTCATGGTCGGCGCCTCGCACACGCACAACGGCGGGCCGTGCCAGGGCGCCTTGCCCGGCGCGTTCGCGGGGGCTTTCGATCCGGATTTCTGCGAGGACCTCGCGCAGAACCACGCGACGGCGCCCGATCCGGCCTACCTCCGGGAGGTCGCCGACCAGATCGCGACGGCCGTGACGCTGGCGGACGCGCGCCAGCAGGAGGCGAAGCTCGCGGTCGGACGCGGTCACGAGGCGACCGTGGCCTTCAACCGCCGGTTCAGGATGCGCGATGGGACGCAGCTGACGCACCCGGGCAAGGGCAACCCGGACATCGTCGAGCCGGCCGGGCCGGCGGACCCGGAGGTCGGCGTGCTGAGCGCCTGGTCTCTCGACGGCGAGTTCCTCGGCGCGGTCGTGAACTTCACCTGCCACGGGACGGTCTTCGCGGGCGGCATCTCGGCGGACTGGCCCTACTTCATGCGTGAGACGATCACGCGGGCGCTGAACCCCGACGCGCGAGTGGTCTTCCTGAACGGCGCGTGCGGCGACGTGACGCAGGTGGACAACCTCTCCCTGCAGGAGAGCGAGTTCGGGGAGAAGTGGGCGCGGCGGGTCGGGCAGAAGGTCGGCGCGGAGGCCCTGAAGGT
>VGFB01000460.1 GCA_016869015.1 Armatimonadota bacterium | reverse complement strand
TGCCCATCAAGGCGGCCTCCGGGCGCGTCTACGTCGTCTACACCTACAACACGCCGAACCTCGCCGAGTGGGAGGGCAAGCGCGTCCGCGCGGACACCCACGGCGACATCGTGCTGAAGTACTCCGATGATCACGGTCGCACCTGGTCTGCCGAACGCTACCGACTCCCGAACCGCCCGATGGCGATCGACCGCGCCAACTTCTTCGGCGGCCGACCACGAATCTGCTGGTGCGTGGGGAAGCCGATCCTCGCGGGCAGTCGCGTCTACTTCGGCGGCTCGAAGGTCGGCCACCCGGCTGTGGCCCCCGGACCGACCGAGGGCATCTTCTTCACGAGCCCCAACCTCCTGACCGAGCCCGATCCCGCCCGCATCCGCTGGCGGTTGCTTCCCGAGGGCGACGTCGGCCTCAAGGCGCCCCAGGGCCACATCGCCGAGGAGCAGAACCTCGTGCAGCTGAGCGACGGGGGGCTCTACTGCGTCTACCGCACCGTCGACGGCTTCCTGTGCAGCGCCTACAGCCGGGACGGGGGCCGGAGCTGGACCGGCCCGGAGTACGCCCGCTACTCTCCCGGCGGCCGGTTCATCAAGAACCCGCGCGGCCCGGCGTTCATCCGCAAGTTCAGCAACGGTAAGTACCTGCTGATCTACTACAACCACGGAGGCCGTGACTTCACCGGACGCAACCCCTACTGGCTGTCGGGCGGCGTTGAGCGGGACGGGTTCATCCACTGGTCTGAGCCGGAGATCGCGCTGTACGACGACGAGCCGAACACGCGGATCGGCTACCCCGACTTCATCGAACAGGACGGGCGCTTCTGGATCACCGAGACGAACAAGAGCGTCGCCCGCATCCATGAGATCGACCCCGCGCTCATCCACGGGCTCTGGAACCAGCCGCGCAACGACCGGGTCGCCCGCGAGGGGCTTCTCCTGCACGTCGAGCGCCCGACGGGCGAGACCGAGCTGCCCGCGCTCCCCAACCCGGCCGCGGGGGGGGGCTTCACGCTGGACTTCGACCTCGAGCCGGGCGAAGGGCCCGGCGAGCGCACGATCCTGGACGCGCGCAACACGGCAGGTCCGGGGCTGAGGGTGCGACTGCTGGAGACGGGGGCGCTGCGGCTGGAGCTGGCGGACGGCGCTACCGCAGACGCCGCCGAGAGCGACCCCGGCCTGCTGACCCCCGATCGGCGGCATCACGTATCGGTCATCGTCGATGGCGGCCCGAAGGTCGTCACCTGGGTCGTCGACGGCGTCCTGTGTGACGGCGGGGCGGCCCGGCCGCAGGGCTGGCAGCGATTCAGCCGAGCTCTGGGCGAAGTCTGCCCGGGCGGACCGGCCGGCATCCCACGCGAGGCGAGTGACCGGCTGAGGCATCTGCGCGTCTACGGCCGCTACCTGCGCACCAGCGAAGCCGTCGGCAACTGGCGGGCGGGACGCTGACAGGCTGGGTGGCGTCCTTGAGGGCCCGCACACCGCGTTGGCGGCCGGGCGGTCCCGGTTCGACTCGGCAGGATTCCGCTGGGGCATGGCGAACGTCTCCCCGCAAGAGGGTGCGCAGCAGTGACCTTGCCCGCTACCGTCGTTGGGGCGCAGTCTGAAGGAGGCCGGAACGGTGAAGGCGACTGCATTGGTGTTCGCCGGGGTCGTTGCTCTGATGACGACGGTCGCCGTTGCGCCGGCGGTTGTCGCGGACGGACGGGGGGCGCTGCCGACAAGGGCCGGGCTGTTTGTCGCGAACCAGGACGGCCGGCCACCCGCAGTGCTGCCCGTGGATTCCCCGCCCGTCGAAAGCCCGGCAGCCGGCAAGAAGCTCTCGAACGTGCCGGCCTGGACTTGGTGCTATGGCTGCGCCAACACCGGGGCCGCCATGATCATGGGCTACTACGACCGCCGCGGCTACCCGAACATGTACGCGGGGAATGCGGGCGAGACCACCGCCGCGTTGGCGTCGGACGTCCCCGCCGGCGCCGCCAAGCTCTGTCCGCTCAACAACGAGACGGCCTGGCCCGACAAGCTCAGCGGCGTCGATGCGGTGAACTACGGGGAGAGCCCGTTGGCGGCGTGTCACCTGGGGATTGACGGTCGCGCGGAGCGCGGCTACGTGGATGAGTGCTGGATCGGGCTGAACAACGGCAGTCCGGACCCGTGGATGGTCCATGGCTGGACGCTCCACGAGCCTTGCAGCCTCGCCGACACAATGTGGACGAGCCGCTCTGACAAGTACAACTTCGACGGAGGGACGCAGTTCGTCCTCGCCTCCCTTGGCGACCCGGTTCGCGACTTCGACGACTGGGAGCCCGACTTGCGCGACGGCTCCCACGGGATGCGCCTCTACGCGCAGTCGCGCGGCTACAGCGTGGACGACAACTACAACCAGCTCATTCTGCCCACCCCGCAGGGGCACCACAACATCTGGGGCTTCACCTTCGACAACTACGTGGATGAGATCGATGCGGGCCGCCCCGTCATCCTGATGGCCGGCCCGCACGCGTTCGTCGGGTTCGGTTACGGCGCGAATGAGACGGTCTACATCCGCACTACCTGGGACAACGGCGAGCACAGCATGAGATGGGGCGGGCGGTACGGGGGCTACGAGCATTGGGCGGTTTCGGTGTTCGATCTGGCGGCACCGCCCCCCGACACGTACCCTGATCTGCTCGTCCGCGCGCCCGGTGACGCCGGCTTTCTGGGCAATGGCCTGTACGACGACCTTGGCCACCAGAGCCTCAAGCGCCCGGTTAGGCCCGCTACCAGCATCACGTATGAGTTCGCGCTGCAGAACGACGCCGCGATCGCCGACACGGTGACGGTGAAGGGCACCGGGGGCGATGGGGCCAGCGGAACCCCGGTGTGGACTGTGAAGTACCTCAAGAACCTCACCGGCGCCACGGACATCACGGCCCAGGTCACCTCGGGCGCCGGCTGGGCGGTCGCGCTGGATGCGGGGAAGGGCTGCAACTTCCGCGCGGTCGTGACGCCCAATGGCGCCGTTCAGGAGGGCGCGTCCTACCCGATCAACGTGACCGCCCGCTCGGGGAAGAACACGCGGCGCCGCGATGGGTGGCTGCTGACCAGCGTCCGTCGGAAGGCCGGGACGGAGCCCAGCATCGTGCCGTCACCGGTCTCCGACCTCAAGGCCACGCGCGCGACTGGAGCGACCAAGGCGGTCATTACGTTCAAGCGAGCCTGCGAGGACAACTACGCCTGCACGAAGTACGACATCTACCGGAAGTGCCTGGACCCCAAGGGACCCCTGACGCTGATCAAGTCGATCACGGCCTCCGGGCAGGACAGCTATACGTACAACGATACGGCCGCCGGAGCCACCAAGCCGTATGACTACTCTGTTCGATCGGTCAACGGGACTCGGCAGTCCGCGCTTTGCACGGCGCCGCTGCTGAACCCGGCGCTGACCCCGTCGCCTCCCACGCAGCTATCCGCGCGCCGGGTGAACGGCGACGCGACGCGGGCCGCCTTCACCTGGACGCGCTCGACGGCGGACCCCAATGCCGTCTCGCACTACCTGGTGAGCCGGCGCTGCACGACCGACAGCGGCCCGTGGGAGGACGTCGGGACCGTGCCGCGCAGCGGTACGGCCACGAAGTACACCTTCAGCGACAGCGGGCTGCAGGAGTACAAGGCCTACCAGTACGGGGTCCGCGCCGTCAACGGGGCGAAGCAGTCCACCCGACCGGTCTGCGCCCTACAGAACGCGCAGTATGACCCCAACGTGACGCCTCGAGCCCCGACCGACCTCATCGCCTCCCGCAACAACACGATCGGCATGACCAAGGCGGAGATCACGCTGCACAAGTCGCCGGACGACAAGTCGGGCTGCACGCAGTACAAGCTCTACCGGCGCACGATCCCGCCGCCGTACGGCGCCTGGGAGGAGATCGGCGTCATCCCGGCTACCGGCTCCGCTCAGTACGCCTACACGGACACCGGGCTCGCCAGCTCGAAGGACTATCAGTATGGGGCCGTGGCGTTCAACGGGTCGACCAAGCAGTCTGGCACGGCTCTGACGACGCTCACCAACCCGACCGTGACCCCGGCTCCGCCCGCCGACCTCGTGCTGGAGGACTACGGCACGTCGGGCACGCGCGTGGAGGTTACGATCGTGGCCTCCCCCAACGACCCGCGCGGCGTGACGGACTATGGTCTGTTCCGCCGCATGATCAACCCGGACACCGGATGGGAGCAGATTGCCCAAGGCAACTCGGACGGCTCGGCCAGCTACGGCTACATCGACAACGGGCTTGCCACCGGCCAGGAGTACGCCTATGCGGTCATCGCCGTGAACAGCGAAAAGGAGTCCGACCTTGTAGAGCGGCGCATCACTCCCGCCGCCGGCGCGGCGGCCGTCGTGGCCCAGGCGACAGCGATGCAGACGCCCGTTGGCGCCCAGATCAACCTGAGGCTGACGGCCGCGGCCCAGGTGTCGGTCGAGGTGATGAACGTGGCGGGGCGCCCGATCCGGCGCGTGTGCGCTGACCGGACGTGCGAGGCGGGCCCGGTCCTGATCCTGTGGGACGCCCGCAGCGAGGCCGGAACGCCCGTGCCGGCCGGTCGCTACCTGGTTCGCATCACGG
>VGFB01000459.1 GCA_016869015.1 Armatimonadota bacterium | reverse complement strand
CTCCGAAAGCCCTCGTCGGGCCACTTGCGCGTGGCGTCGATCCCCATCTTGGTGCCCACGTTCGGCTGCGGCGCCGCGTGGTCGAGCACATCGACGGGGCCCTGCACGAAGGTCACGTCTCGCTGCGGGTCGATGTTGTTCAGCGTCTTCCAGACGACCTCCGAAGTGTCCTGGAGGTTCACGTCCTCATCGCAGATGACGAGCACCTTGGTGAACATCATCTGCCCCATCCCCCACAACCCGTGCATCACCTTCTGCGCGTGGCCGGGGAAGCGCTTGCGGATCGAGACAAGGGCCAGGTTGTGGAACACGCCCTCAAGTGGGAGGTTGAGGTCCACGATCTCCGGGAACGTCATCTGGAGGAGCGGCAAGAAGATGCGCTCCGTCGCCTTGCCCATGTAGCAGTCTTCCATCGGCGGCCGACCCACGATGGTGGCGGGGTAAACCGGCTCGCAGCGATGGGTGATGCACGTCACGTGGAAGACCGGATAGTCATCCTCCAGCGAGTAGTAGCCCGTGTGATCGCCGAACGGCCCCTCGCGCCGCAACTCCCCCGGCTGCGCGTACCCCTCCAGCACGATCTCCGCATCCGCCGGCACATCGAGGGGCACGGTGCGACAGGGAACGAGCTCGACGGGGGCCTTCCGCAAGAACCCGGCGAACAACATCTCGTCTACATCCTCCGGCAAGGGCGCCGTCGCCGCGTAGGTGATCGCCGGATCTCCGCCCAGGGCGACCGCGACCGGCATCGGCGTGCCGAGCTGCATGTGTCGCCGGTAGTGCCGGGCCCCGACCTTGTGGACGTGCCAGTGCATCCCGGTGGAGGTATCGTCGAAGACCTGCATCCGGTACATGCCCACGTTGCGCACGCCGGTGTCCGGGCAGCGCGTGAAGACCATCGGCAGCGTGATGAATGGGCCACCGTCCTGCGGCCAGCACTTCAGCACCGGAAGCTCCCGCAGGCTGAAACCCTCCGTCCTTACGATCTCCTGGCACGGACCGGAGGAGACACGCCGGGGAAGGTAGCGGGAGAAGTTGAGCAACTGGAAGCCGGCGCGGACCTTCGCGCTGAGACTCGTCGGCGGTTCCTGGCGAATGAGGCCGCGGATCTCCTCAGCGATCTGGTCGACGCGCTCGACGCCAAGCGCCATCGCCATCCGGCGGAAGGAACCGAAGGCGTTGGTGAGGACCGGCATCCCGTAGCCCGCAACCCGCTCAAAGAGCAGCGCCGGCCCGTGCTGCTTGCAGACGCGGTCCGTAACCTCGGTGATCTCCAGCTCAGGACTCACGGTCTCGCGGACACGCCGAAGCTCCCCGGCGCGTTCCAGCGCGGCCATGAAGTCTCGCAGATCGCGGTAGGCCATCTTCTCTCCAACGTCGGGGTCGCGTCTTTGAACTTTAATCTTGGAGCGGTTGCACCAGTGGCGCGGCCGCTCCAAGATTAAAGTTCAAAGACGCGACCCCGACGTGACGCTCGACCAGAACCGCCCCCGCCGCCCAGGCCAGAGCCCACGCGGGAATCAGCGGCGTGTCGCGGTAGAGCATCGGCGGCACGTCCACCACGACCTCCCGGTCGTCCCACGAGACCAGCGCGCTGTTGAGACGGAACCGGAAGGCGCCGCGCAGCGAGTTCACAGTTACGGTCTGTCCCTCGGCGTCCCAGTTCCAGTCGGCTCGCAGCGCGGTCAGGAGAAGCGGTGCAGGCAGCAGCACCTTCCCATCCACCACCAGCACAGGCGCCACACCGGTCAGTTCCACGCCGTCCACGGACACCGCGATCGGCTCCTCGGGCAGGTGCGCGCGCCACATGCCCGTCTCGGTGCGCAGGATCATCCCCGCGTCGTCGCCGGCGGTCAGAGCCGTCATCTCGGAGAGAGTCACCAGTTCGTAGCCCTGCGCGATAAGGTCCGGCACGGCGCGCCGCAGGGCGGCGATGGTCTGCTCTCGCCGGCCGCCGCCGTCGTGCATCAGGATGTTGGCCCCGGGGCGGGCTCCGGCCATAATCCGGCGGTAGATCGTGTCGGCGCCGGGGAGTTGCCAGTCGTTGGTGTCGCAGGACCAGAGCGCGATGCTGTAACCCGCCTCGAGAACAGCCCTGCGCACCGCGGCGTTCGTGGCGCCGTAGGGCGGCCGAAACCAGCGGCAGCGCGGCGCGCCCGCGTCCTGGATGAGGCGTTCCGCCCGCGCGATACTCGCCAGCGCCCCCTGCGGCCCGAGGCGTGTCATCTGCTTGTGGCCCCAGGAGTGATTCGCGACCTCGTGCCCGGCGGCGATCTCCTCGCGCACGATGTCCGGCTGCCCCGGCACGCAGTCCCCCAACAGGAAGAAGGTCGCGCGCGCCCCGTGCTCATCGAGGATCGACAGGATCTCCCGCGTGGTCTCACCGTTGGGTCCGTCATCGAAGGTCAACGCGAGGCAGCGTCGCTGGGGGAGCGCAGCGCCCGCGCCGCCCTCGATGGGTTCGGCGGTGCTGCGCTCCTGAAGGCAGATCGCGCCGCTGATGGCGCCGCGCTCGGTCCGCTCGATCCCGGCCACGGCGGCCCTGCCGGCGAGGTACTCCGGCTTCCAGCCGTCTCGCCACTCCTCCCCGGTTGCGGACGCAATCAGCGTCGCTTCAGCCTCCAGTGGTTCGCGCACGTCCTCGCCGCGCTCGAAGCTGACCCGCCGGCACTCCCGCACCGGCGTGGCGTAGGAGACGACCCGCCCGCCAACCAAGGGCAGTGCCGCCTCCCCTCCCCCACCTTCGAGCACGCGCCCGCGGACGTCGACCCGGTCGCCGCGCGGCGGCTCGAGACCCGCCTTGCCCACGGCCGAGGCCAGACTGCGGTGGCCCCAGGTCCATACCGTCCGGTCTCCCACGGTGGCCTTGACGGGACGGTGACCCAGGCCCTCGGTCAGCAGAAGGGGGAAGGTGACGATCAAGGCCAGAACGAGCAGCCGGCGCAGGCGCATCTGCCGCAGCCGTCGGCGGCGCCGGGCCGTGACACGGCGCTCCCGCTCCTCACGGGCCTGCTGGAGCGCCCGGACCTCGGCGGGGGACTGGGGTACGGATCCGCGGGGATCGGTGACCGTTGCTGTGGGGGAGTGGTTCGCCATGGTCTGCGGTGTCCCGGCCGGCTCGTGGTTGTGGGAGCTGCGTGTGCCGGCCGCGCTTAGTATACGCCCCCTGAGGCGCCCGTCAATCCCGGCCTCCGATCTCACTGACTGGGCCCTCCTCCTCAGGAACCCGACCGGGTGGCTCCCGGTTCCGGCTCTTGTCGAGGTGGACGATCCAGGCTATCATCCCTCGCGAGGCGTCACTCGCCCGAAGGAGCCGGCTCATGTCGTGGCGCGCCGTTCCGCCCTTGATCGCTGTGAACGCACTGCTCATGATCGCGTCTCCGGTGTCGGCCCTTGACGCGGGCAGCCTGAAGCTAATCGTCGCCGAGCTTCCCTATCCGCAGATGCAGTTCGGCCTCTCGGTTGGCCTGAGCGGGAGCGACGCACTTCTGATGACCCCCGCGGATCCACGGGAGCTGCTCGCCGACGCCGATCGGCGGCTGGCGGCGAAGGCCGACGATCCTCAGGCCTGCTTCGATCGTGGCCGGGCTCGGGAGATGCTTCGGGACCCGGGAGCCGAGGAGGACTACCGGCGGGCCGTCGAGCTGTGGCGGCCCATCGCGGGGGCGGAGCCCGACAACGTTCAGGCGCGTCTCGGCCTGGCCCGGGCGCTGGTCCCGATGGGGGACTGGCCGACGGCGCAGCCCCTCGCGCAGGAGCTTGCCGCACAGCACCCCGAGCTGTGGTGGCCGCACTTCGCCCTGGCTCAACACGTGGCGGGAGCCCTCTTCGGCCTGTTGGGAACGGGCTTCCTGGGCTCGATCGAGCCGCCGGACTTCGACGACCCGCAGGCCGTCGCCGAGTGGGGGAAGCCCTTCCCGGCCGAGCGCGTGCCGGCGATGCTGGAGGCGCTCCGGAGGGCGCCCGAGGACCCCTCGGCCCTGGACGTGCCGGCGCAGCAGCTGGCCGCTGAGGCCCTGGCGCACCTCACGCGGGCCCAGCAGGCCGCCCCCGAGGAGATCGCGCCGCCGGTCCTCGCGTTCTTGATCCACTGGCAGCTGGGGATGCTGCAGTCCCGCGAGGCCGGATCGTATGATGCGGCCCACGAGGAGCTGTTCGCGCTGGCAGAGGCTCACCCGGAGATCATCCGGCTGCGGCTGTTCGCGAACTTCCAGCGCGTGCTCGGGGCGATGGTGCGGGGGAGGGCTGGGGGGTTCCTGAGTGTGTGGCACCGGTTCTCGGCCGAGGACCAGGCGCAGTTGGCGGCCGACGAGGCGGCTACGCGCCAGATGCTGAAGTCGGAGGCCGGGCGAACGCCGGACGCCTACGAGCTGGCCGGAGTGTACTCGCTGCTGCACGGGGATCTCGACGGGGCGTTGGCGACCTTGCGCGAGAGCACGGAGCAGGACCCGACGTCGGGCGAGCGCTGGGAGGCCTACGTGGGCGTGCTGACCCAGCAGAATGACCTCCCGGCGGTGCAGACAGCCGTCGAGCAGGCCCTCCGGCACGCAGACAACGGAACCCTGCGCTGCGCGCTGGCGAAGGTCCATCAGAAACGCGGCGA
>VGFB01000458.1 GCA_016869015.1 Armatimonadota bacterium | reverse complement strand
GCGATGAGCGCGCAACCCAGCGCGCCGGTCACCTCGTGGTGCGGGGGCACGGTGATCGGCTGACCCGTCACCTGCTCGAAGGCCGCCACGACGGCTCGGTTGAACGCCGTGCCGCCCTGGAAGAAGATGCGCTTGCCGATGGGCTTGGGGGAGACGACGCGGTTGAGGTAGTTGTAGACGATGGAGTATGCCAGGCCGCTGGCGAGGTCGGCGGTGTTCGCACCCGCCTGCTGGTGGCGCAGCAGCTCCGTCTCCATGAACACCGTGCAGCGCTCGCCGAGGTTCAGCGGGCTCCTGGCGGAGAGCGCCAGTTCACCGAACTCCCCCTTGATGCTCACCCCGAGCCGCTCCGCCTGCTCCTCCAGGAAGGAGCCCGTCCCGGCGGCGCAGACCTTGTTCATCTCGAAGTCGACGACGGCGCCGTGCTCCAGCTGAATGTACTTCGAGTCCTGCCCGCCGATCTCAAAGATCGTGTCCACGTCCGGATCGATGAAGGCCGCGCCCCGCGCCTGCGCGGTGATCTCATTGCGCACCACATCGGCCCCGATGAAGTCGGCGATCAGGTAGCGCCCCGAGCCCGTGGTGCAGGCCCCGCGGATCTCGACGAGGTCCGCGATCTCCTCCCCCACCTCCCGCAGGCCCGTCCGCACCGCCTCGATGGGCTGGCCGGCGGTCATCAGGTAGCGCTTGGAGAGCACCCGGCCGTCGGCGTCGATCACGACGACGTTCGTGCTGATCGAGCCGATATCGACGCCGAGGTAAGCGGGAATGCGACGACCGTCGGCCGGGGGCTCCGGCCGGTGAACCTCGCCCACACCCAAGGTCGACTGCTCGATCCGCAGGGGCGGCAGCGTCACCCGCCCCGTCTCGACCTCGAACTCCTCCAGGGCCTGAAGCGTGTCGGCGGAGAGATCCGGCGGCGGGGTCTCGTGCTGATCCATCGCGTACAGGGCTGCGCCGATCGCGCCCATCGCGAAGAAGTGCTCCGGGATGATCAGCTGCTCGTCGGGGAGCTCGAGCACCTCCTGCATCGCCCGCACGATCCCCGGGTTCGCCGCGACCCCGCCCTGGAAGCTCACCGGCGCCACCATCTCCGCCGCCGAGCCCACGGTGCTGCGGAAGTTGCGCACCAGCGCGAAGCAGAGGCCGGCCACGATGTCCTTCGTGGGGGTGGCCTTCTGCTGCAGGTGGATCATGTCGCTCTTCGCGAAGACGCTACACCGCCCCGCCACGCGCGGCGGATGCTCGGACTCCAGCGCGAGCTTGCCGAACGCCTCGATGCTCAGCCCCAGGCGCGATGCCTGCTGATCGAGAAACGAGCCCGTGCCGGCCGCGCACATCGTGTTCATCGCGAAGTCCGCCACGCCGACGCGTCCCGTCTCCTCATCGCGCCGCAACACGACGAGCTTCGAGTCCTCCCCGCCGATGTCGATGACCGTGCGCGCCTCCGGGTGCAGCCTGCCGGTCGCCAGGGCCTGCGCGATGACCTCGTTGACCATCACGCCCCGCAAGTGCTCCGCGACGCTCTCGCCCGCCGTGCCCGTCGTGGCCACCAGCCCGATCTCGGCCGCCGGGTAGCGCTCCAGCAGCTGTCGGATCGCCTGCGCCGCCACCCGGTTCGGATGGCCGCGATGGCGAACGTATTCCGATGCCACGACCTCGCCTTGGGGATCCAGCACCGCCAGATCGACGCTGACCGAGCCAACGTCGACCCCCAGCACAAACCGACCGTTCTGCATCAGAGCGGCTCCTTGTGAGCTCACAGTCCCGCCGGCGGCCTCGCCGCCTCGCAAGTTAGAACCCCGACCCCGGCGGGCTTGTCCCCGGCGTCTCCGTCGAGCGGCGCTGACGCCGGGCTGCCGCTGTCAGGCGACCCGGTAGTGCACCGCGCGAGGGCCGGGGGGATGCTGCGGATCGAGGACACCGAATCATAGATTCCGCGGAGAGGGTTGTCAACCGCGGCGCAGGCAATGTCCGGCGACGGGTGGCCGGACAGGGGCCGCGCACACCGGCGAGATGGGCAGGAGCCGTCGCGCGAGCCGCCGAACTGCCCTGCATTCCTGCGGCCCGGGAGTGCTCCCATGAAGATCGAGCAGGTGTACTCGCACCAGAACGGCCACGAGCACATCCTGGTGCACCGGTCGAGGGCATGGGAGGAGATCGAGGAGGTCGTCCGGGACGTCGATGCCGAGGCCTGTCGGACCAAGGTGTCCAAGGAGAAGACGATGCGCGGCCGGCTGCTCTTCTCACCCACGGCCCTGAACAGGGCGTTTGCGGCGCAGTTCGGCGAGAGGGAGTGGACGAGCACGCGGACCCGGTACTGGGTAACCGCCGACCATCGAGTCATCCGTAGGACGGTGAAGCTGCCGCCGGCGGAGCAGAGGCGCGCGATCACCGCGGCCGGCTACACGCCGATTGAGACGTACAACCAGACGGACTTCGTGAAGGACCGAATCGCCGTAGAGGTCCAGTTGGGCAAGTACTCGTTCGTCGCGCACGACCTCTTTGTGAAGCACATGGCCTTCTTCATTGGGGACATCATCGACGTGGGCGTTGAGATCGTCCCGATGAAGGCGATGGAAGCAGAGATGTCGTCAGGGGTCCCCTACTACGAACGGGCCCTCCACGATCTCATGCGGCACGGTCGCGGGACGCCGGCGGTGCCGCTCGTGCTGGTGGGCATTGCGCCGTAGGCACTTCGCCTACCGGTCGGCTCCCACGGCCCTCCTCGCCTCGCGGAAGTGGATGGGGAGTTGCGACACCCTGTCGTTTCGCGGCTCATGGACCGGCTGGTCGGCGGGTCTTACCGGCAACGTGCCCGCAAAGGCCTGCTCGATACGCTCGGCCGAGACGCGCACGTACTCCTCGACGATCTCCGCGCCGCACGCCCGACGCTCCCGTAGGATGGCCGCGCAAAGGGCCGACGAGACGCCGGCGAAGGGGTCGAGGACCAAGTCGTGGGGCTGGGTCATCGCCAGCAGCAAGCGGTCCACCAGTTCCACGGGGAACTGGCAGGGATGAACGGTCTTCTCCCGGTGGTTGGATTTCACGTTCGGGAAGATCCAGACGTCCGACGGGTTCTTGCCCAGTGGATTGCCGGAGAGCTCGCCGGCTCGGGGACCCTTGAAGTGGCGCTTGCCGGGGTACTTCTGCGGCACACGGACGGCATCGAGGTTGAACTGGTACTCATCCGACTTCGTGTACCACATGATCACCTCGTAGCGGCCGGAGAAGCGCCTCTGGCAGTGCAACCCATGCTCGAAGTGCCAGACGATGCGATTGCGCAGCCTCAGGCCCAGTCTCGCGAAGATCGGGTGGAGGAGAATGTCGAGGGGCAGGATCTCCTGTGGCCCGGCGATGTGGTTTCCCACCTCCCAACAGACGGAGCCGGTGGGAGCCGTCACGCGAACGCACTCCGTGATGACCTCCGTCTGGAATGCCACGTACTGCTCCAGTGTAAGCGGGTCCTCGTAGGCCTTGCCGATGTTGTAGGGCGGCGACGTGATCACCAGCTGAACGCAGGCGTCCGGTAGCGCGCGCAGCAGGTCGCGGCAGTCGCCGTGGTAGAGGAAACATCGCTCCTCGGACCCGAGAACGGCGCTCACATCGGAGGCGTCGCGCGATGTGGTGTAGGGCCACCTCTGCGGAATGTGGATGCCCGGAAGCTCGCTCATCGTAAGGGGTGTTTCGCGCCTCGATCATCTGCCACCTGCCCTACGTCTCAGAGACTGGGGCCGTCGGGCCATCCAGCCTGTCACCCTGTGAGAAGGAGAACCCCTCGCGACCGGCCAAGGGTGACGCTCGTCGGCGCTGCATCGGAGGTGACCTCGATGCCGGTCTGGTGGGTGATGGCCATGACGATGACGTCGGGCACGAACGCCGGGGCCGCTGAGCCCGCGACCTTCTACGTCTCCCCGCAAGGCAACGACGCGTGGTCGGGCTTGCTGCCCGAACCGAATGCGACGCAGACGGACGGGCCGCTGGCCACGCTCGTGGCGGCGCGGGATGCGGCCCGGAAGGTGGGCGCGGATCAGCCCCGGCGGATCGCCATTCGCGGCGGCGAGTACTTCCTCGATGAGCCGCTGGCGTTGGGCCCGGAGGACTCGAACCTCACCATCGAGGCGGCGACGGACCCCGTGAAGGCGGAGTTGCTCGACGTATCGGGAGCTCGCGGCGGGGCGGCTCCTACTGAGCTGGTCACGCTGTACGGCGGGCAGCCGGTGACCGGGTGGAAGCCTGATGGGGACCAGTTCTGGTCGGCGGAGCTGCCGGAGGTGGCGGCGGGGACGTGGGACTTCCGGATGCTGGTGGTGAACGGGCGGTTCGGCAAGCGCGCGCGGCTGCCCGCCGAGGGCTACTTCACCCACCGGACGGAGTTCAACGTCCCCTGGATGAGCACCACCGGGGGTGGGTGGCAGCGGAAGCCGACCGAGGACGAACTGACCACGATGCAGTATCGAGCCGAGGACCTCGGCCCGTGGCTGGACCTGAAGAACGCCGAGATCACCGTGTACCACATGTGGGATGAGTCGGTGGTGGGGGTGAAGTCGCTCGACCCCGCGACGCAGATCATCCGCTTCTCCAACCCCGGGGGTCATCCGCCGGGTGCGTTCGGGGTGCGG
>VGFB01000457.1 GCA_016869015.1 Armatimonadota bacterium | reverse complement strand
AGCAGCGCTCCGACCTACGAACGGCGGACGGCGCGTGAACCTCTTGGGCAGGAGGGGGTGTTGAAGGGGGGATGTGCAGGCGGCCGGGTGGTTCGGCTGCCATGAGGAGGTGAACACCATGACAACGATGCGATGGAACTCCTGGCTAACGGGCATGCTGGTCGTCGGTGCGATGGTCGCCGGAAGCGCGGCAAGCGCGGACAGGTGCGGCGCGGGAGGCTGGCATGGGTCGACGCCGCGAGTCGGGCTGCTCTTCGGCGCGCCGAGTGGGTTCAGCGATCCGTGGGCGGTGCATCCGCTCGATCCGTGGCACGCGCCGGACGGGCTGTATCTGAGCATCAACCGCTCGCCGGCGCCGAGGGCGGCCTGTCGGGCGGCCTACGAACAGGGCCGCTGCGATGCGCTGGGCGGCCGGCCGGCAGCCTGGGCGACAGGCGAGACGCTCGCGTCCCTGGGGCGCTGCGGCGCCGCGTATGACGCGGCATACAGGCGCAGTCTGCAGGAGCGAGCGCGGTGGGCCGGGCTGGATCGGTAGCGAACGCGGACAGCCCGGACAGCAGGTCGGCGGCGGAGGTGAGGGCGTCGGGCCAATGGTCCGGCGCTCTCAGCGCATACATGGGAAGGCCGCCGCCAACCGCCGCCGTTCAGGCGTCTCGCATCGGGACCGAAGTCCCGACCTGTGCGACAACCGGATAGTCCCGAACGGCGCTACCCCGCGAGGGCGCTCTCGATGGCCCGGGCGACCTGCTGCGCGAGCGCTCGGGAGCCGGCGGGAGTGAAGTGCACGTTCACCGGCGTCTGAAGCTCGGAGAGCCGAGGCAAAGCGAAGGCGTACAGGTCATCGACCAGGATGCCGCTTTCGGCCATGATCCCGGCCGCAACGGCGTTGTAGGCGATCACATCGGCCGGCACCCGCACCGGCGCCACCGGCCCCTCAGGCACGGGCGTCGTCGAGGCCCAGATCAGCTTCGCCCCGGTCGCCTGCAGCTTCCCCACAAGGGTCTTCAGGTTCGCCTCGTACTGCTCAAGGGGCACCTGCTGCCGCCCATCGGCCTCGCGCTTGAGGTCGTGCAGCCCGAAGTTGAAGTGGATCACATCCCACGGCCCATCCGCGAGCCACGCGTCGATCTGCTGCACCCCCCGACTCGTCGGGCCGCAGTTCTCCGGCGCGCGATGCACGTTCGCCTTCCCGGCAAGCAGCTCGCGGGCAGGGAGCGTGTAACCCATCGAGATCGAGTCGCCCAGCAGGAGAACTCGCGGGAGCCCCGCCACGTCCTCGACGGGCGCGAGGGAGGGGTCAGGCGGTGAATCGGCGGCCAAGGCCGCGCCGGCGAGCGAGACCAAGATGAACATGCTACGGATTCCCCTCTTCCGTCAGGGCCTCCAAGGCCGCCAGCCACTCGGCGAAGTGGGGGCAGCGTTCCCTCATGCGTTCGAGGCCGATCTGCAGGGCAATGTCCGTACCGCCGGTCGGCTTGTTGTACTCGGGGATCGCGGCGAGGATCCGGGCCGAGGGGTGCGTGAGCGGCCCATTGTCGATGAGTTCCGGATTCGCAAAGCCCGCAGTCTCCTGCGCAAGCCGCGCCGCTTCTGCTTCCCGGCCCGGGTAGGCCACCGCAATCGTCTCAGCTTGCACGAAGAGCAGCGCCTCGAACTCGTGGACCTGCAGATAGGGCAAGAACCGACCGTCGCCGACATCCTCGCGCATCGCCGCCTCGATGTGCCGGGCCCTCTCGTGCGGGTCGGAGGACGCGCTGGCGTGGCCCGGGTAGTCACTCGGGAGGCGGTAGAGGTCGAGCATCGTAGCGATGCGGACTGACCGTCGAGCGTCGCCCCGTAGCTGGCGGGCAAGGTCGCGCTTCAGAACGGCGTAGGGTGGGACGCCGTACCCGCGCCGACCCGACCGCGCGGGCTTGCCGGGCTTGCGGGGCGTGAGGAAGACGTCACCCTCGGCGAGGTGCGGACCGAGGAGACGCTTCACGAACGTCTCCTCGGTCTGCCCCTCCACGAACACGAACACTTCCACGCTACGGTCTCCCGCCGATTACGTTCTTCTCCCAGAGCTCGCCGACGGAGTACTCCTCGAGCCACTCGGCGAGAGGCTCGGGATCGAGCCGCCGGAACTTCGTCGCGCCGTCAACGCGCTCCGTGACCACAATGTCCTCTGGCTCGAACTCATCGACCAGACGCACGGATTGGGTGGCGACGATGAGCTGCGTCTTCTCTGCGACCGAACGCAACATGCCGCCAAGGAGCCCGATGGCGGCCGGATGCAGCCCGAGTTCGGGCTCGTCGATGAGGATCAGCTCGGGGAGGCGCCCCTCGGGTTGGAGCAGCAGCGTCGCCAGCGCCATGAAGCGCAGCGTGCCGTCCGACAGATCGTGAGGGCCGAAGAGCTTGTCGCGTCCGACCTCGCGCCAGCTGAGCATCACGTTGTGGGGGTTCAGCTCCAGGGGCTCGACATCGAAGTCGTCGAACTCGGGAAAGGCGAGCTGGACGGTGCGGATGATGCGGTCGTAGTAGGGCCGGGCGGTCTCGCGGAGGAGGTGAAGGTACGGAGCCAGGTTCGCGGCGTCGGGCTTCAGGTCGCGATTGTCATCCACGTTCTGCTGCTGGCGAAGGGCTGCCGTCTCGGAGGTGTCGTCAAGGTGGTAGAGACGCCAACCGGCCATTGCGTGCCGCAGGTGTGAGAACACGACGTCTGCGGCCCCACACGGGGCGATGATGGTGACGCCATTTGTGGGCCCGACGTCGACCAGCGCGCCCCGAGCGTGCTCGAGGACCTTGTCCCAGCGCAGGGCACCCGCGCCCAACATGTAGCCCAGCGAGACGCTGACCTGGGCCGTGGTCTTGGGGCCATAGTGAAGCAGCGATTCCGCCCCGCCCGCCCGCCCGACACGTAGTGCCAGCGCGCCTGCGCCGGCGGCGGCAGCCTGCAGGAGACGAAATAGCGACAGGAAGCTGCTCTTGCCGCTGGCGTTGGCGCCGATGAGCACGTTGAGGGGGCGGAGCTCGAGGTCGGCCTCGCGGATGGACTTGAAGCCCCCGATGTGGATGTGCGTGAGCCGGTTCATCGCCACCGCCCTCCGCGCTGCGAGGAGGTCTTGGAGCGTGTACGAGAAGGCCGCCGCCAACAAGGGACAGTCCCGTTTGCGGCGGTGAGACTGCCGAAAACTGGGACAGTCCCAACGTCTCCATCCCCTTCTCGCACACCCTCCTAGCTGCTGCTCTTGGGCAGCTTGGGGATGAGGAACTTCAGGAAGGCGTCCATGCTGCGGCTCTGGAGATAGAGGCGGCCGGGGCCGGTGAAGTTGCAGACCAGGCCCTCGCCGGAGAGCAGCGTGGACTTCCAGTTGCCGACGCGCTGCACGGTGTAGGTGATGGTCTCCTCGAAGGCCACCATGTGGCCGGTGTCCACGAGGTACTGCTGGCCGGCCTGCAGCTCGACCATGTGGATGGCCCCGTAGCTGGAGACGAACAGGTCGCCCGCGCCGGTGCACTTCAGCAGGAAGAGCCCCTCGCCGGAGAAGAACCCCTTGGCCCCCGCCCAGGACGTGTCGGTCTCGATAGTGCCGCTGCTGCAGATGTAGGAGCCCGACTGCACCAGCAGGCTGCCGCCGGTCAGGGGGACATGCATCAGGTCGCCGGGGAGGCTGGGCGCAAGGGTCATCTCGCCCGGGCCGCCCTGGCAGGTGAAGGTATTGACAAAGAAGCTCTCGCCGCCAAGCACGGCGCGCTTGAGGCCCCCGAGGATCCCGCCGCGCGCGGCGGTCTCGATCTGGATGTTCGGGGTCATGGAGACCATGGCGCCCGACTCCGCGCGGATCGATTCCCCGGCATCCATGAGCAGCTGCAGCAGCGAATACGACGGCCGATAGACGATGTTATTCTGCACGTTGGTCACCTCGCCTGTGGTTGGATGTGGCGCGGCTCGCAAGAGACTGGTCCTTCTCCCGCCAGCGCGTGCGGCGCATACGGCGCGCCTCATCGCGCTCGCGCCGGCGGCGGTTCAGGGCAAGATCCAGCGCTTCGGCTTCCTCGTCGCTCAACTCGTGCGCGCAGGCGCCCGCGTCGACCTGTCGGATGTAGAGCCGGCACTCGTCCAGCGTGTGCAGGCAGGTCATCAGGACGCCGTTGCGCTCGCCGTTGAGCAGGGCCAGCGCGAAGGAGAGCTCCCCGCCCACCGTCGCATCGGCGTTGTAGCGAACGAGACCCAGATGCTGGACCGTCGCGCGCAGGCGCTGCTCCAGCTCGTCGGAGGCGACCTGCAACCGGCCCAGGCGACCGCTCAGGAACTCCATGTTCGCCAGCAGGTCCTGGACCACTCGCTCGAGGTTCTTGCCCTCCATGTCGCGGACGAGCCGGCGAATGTCGGGCGTCACCGTCCGCACGCGCCGCTGCAGGGCGATCAGCCAGAACAACACCGCGACGCTCACCAGCAGCGCCGCCAGCGCCAACCACCCGCTGCTCGCCTGGAGCGCCTGCGCGGGCCCGCTCACTCGCTCTCTCCCTCACCGCACTTCCGACGGATCGCCCGCCGGTCCAGCGTCACCTGGACGCCCTTGTCGATCTCCAGCGTGACCGTCTTCTCCTGCAGGCCCACGATGTAGCCGTACAGGCGGCGGGGCGT
>VGFB01000456.1 GCA_016869015.1 Armatimonadota bacterium | reverse complement strand
TCGATGCACCGTCAACCGGCAAGATCGCGGTGAAGGTGATCAACCACTACGGGGACGAGGTGCTGAAGGTGTACGAGGTGCCGTCGTCGTGAGCTATCGCGACGCCTTCGCTACGAGGTCGACTGCATCGGTGTCCCGCATTCGTCCGATGCCGCCAGTATGGATGAATTGGTCGAATCCGCTCTTGCCCGCCACGGAGTCGCGATGAAGCCGGTCCCCGTGGCAAGGCGCTCGACATGTGGTAATAACTGGCCGATAAGTGGTCGATATCGGGCTGTCTCTCCCGGGACGATGCTCACAAGCTCGACGATGTGCGCGACGCTCTGCGGCGGGGCGACCTCAAGGCGGCGACACGGCTTGCCAGGGTGTACACGTTGACGCCGGTCTCGGCGTGAGCGACGAGGGGGCACCGCAAGTCGGAAGGGTGGAGGTATCCGAGGTGACCGACGGGGCAGCAATAGACGCGCAACGCCGATTCATGGAGGAGGTCATCGAGCGGCTCCGAGCGGTGGCGGCGCCGACGCGTGTGATCCTCTTCGGGTCGATGGCGACAGGCGATGCTACCGCGGATAGCGATCTCGACCTTCTGGTGCTGTTCGAAGCCGTCGCGGACCCGCGCCGCGAGAGCGTGCTGTTGCGCGAGGCGTTGGGCGACATCGGGATGCCGGTCGACGTGATCGTGATGACCACGGCGCGTTTCGAAGAGACCAAGGACGTGATCGGCGGCATCGCGTATCCGGCCAACAAGTACGGGACGGTCATCTATGAGGCCGCCTGAAGAGGTGATACGCGAGCTGGCCCGCGAGTGGCTGGTGAAGGCCGACATGGACCTGAGCGCCGCGTGGGCGCTCCTCGGTACGGGTGAGCATTCCGCCACCGTGGCGTTCCATGCGCAGCAGGCAGCCGAGAAGGCCTTGAAGGGGTTTCTCGTATGGCGGCAGGTCGAGTTCCCGAAGACGCACGATATCAAGCGGCTGCTCGTGCTGTGCGGTTCCGTCGACGCAGATCTCGTGGGGTCTCTGGCGGCTGCGGCGGAGCTGACCCCCTACGGCGTCGACTACCGCTATCCAGGCGACTACCCGCCGGCCTCAATGGAAGCGGCCGAGTCGGCTCTGATGATCGCGGACCGGGTGGTGGCGAGCGTGGTCGAGCGCCTGTTGGCCGAACAGCCCAGGCAATGACGCAAGCGCGGACCATCGACCCAGTCGACGCCCGCGCACGCAGCATACCCGCATGTCCGGACGATAGGTCAAGACCGGAAGCGCGATTAGCATGGTAGGGACATCGGCCGCATCCGGCTTCATCGCCAACGCCGACTTCGGCTGGTTCTCACACTTCCTGCACCGCGCCGAGCCGCCGGACGAGGTCGACATCTGGCAGCCCTCGCCGCACGGCTTCAAGGCGATCCCGCCGGGCGCGCCGATCTTCTTCCGTCTCGGCGCTCCGCACAAGGCGATCACCGGCTTCGGCTTGTTCACCGACCAGCCCGACCCCGAGCTGCTCGACTGGCACGCCGTCGAGGTGTTCAGAGGGTGAGGGAGCTCTGCTCCATAGTCACCCCCGGCGATCTCGTGTACGCCTGCTGGGCGTACGAAACCATGACGGGTTTCGCGAAGTCGTGGCAGGACTTCCGGGAAGCCGTCGGAGACCACGCTGATCTTCGCACCGCGGAGCACCGCGATGAGCTGTTCGCGTGGTTGAACAGTTGGGGCTGCAGGATCGCCGCGACGGGCGAAGCGCGGGTCAAGGACTGCCTTGCCGAATGGTACGAACGAGAAGGTGATCGCCTCGTGGACAGGAGCACAGGTCTCGCTGAGGCGTCAGACGACGATCTTCGCGACGTCGCCGGCCTGTTCGACAGCCTCATCGCCGACATGAAGTGTGCCGCTTCCACGACAAGCCTCCGTTTCGGCCCGACTGCCGTCTCCAAGACTCTCTTTGCGCTGCGGCCGCGGCTCCTCCGGCCTGGGACAGCGCCATCAGAGAAGCGCTGGTTGGTGGCGAGGATTCCGGCGAGGCGTATGTCCGCTACGCCTCTCGATTGCGGAGCGACATTCGAGGGATCACTCGTCGTGGTGCCGAATTCGGGCTCACCCGGCTGCCGGCGGTGCTGTGCCCGAGCAGGAACGCGACCATGGCTCAGCTCATGGGCGAGTACTACTGGGTGACGGTAACGAAAGAAGTGAAGCTCCCCCCGCTTCAATGCCGGCGCGACTGGGCGGCGTGGTCCACCGCGCGAGACTCGCGTGTATGAGTTCGCAACTTGGTCTGCGGTGACGGCTCGACTCAGAGGAGGCGCGTGAAGATGGCTCGGCGCTATCTGGCATTCGACATAGAGACGGCGAAGGTCCTCCCGGCCGACGTCAGCGACGTGCTCGCGAATCGGCCGCTCGGCATCGCGTGTGCTGCGGCCGTGGCCTCTGACGGCGGTGAGCCTCTGGTGTGGCACGGCAACGCGGGCGGCGTGCCGGCGGCGCGTATGGCGCCCGAAGAGGTGTGCGCCATGATCGTTGACCTGACCGAACGGGTCGACGACGGCTACACCCTCGTCACCTGGAACGGTCTTTCGTTCGATCTCAACATCCTCGCCGAGGAGTCCGGTCTCTCCGTGGAGTGTGGGACGCTGGCCCTGGGCCACGTCGACATGATGTTCCACGTCGTCTGCGCCCTGGGCCACTACATCTCGCTGGGCAAGGCGGCGGAAGCGTTCGGGATCCCTGGCAAGGCGGGAGGAATGAGCGGTCACCAGGCGCCGGTGTTGTGGGCTGCTGGTGAGCACGCGAAGGTCATCGACTACAACGTGCAGGATGCGCGACTCACGTTGACCGTGGCCGAGGAGGCGGAACGTCGCGGCCGGCTTCAGTGGATCACCCGGCGCGAGCGCGTCGGCACCATGCCGCTCGCTCGCGGATGGCAGTGCGTAGGCGACGCCTGCCGCATGCCGCTTCCCGACACGTCTTGGATGAGCGATCCGCCGAGCAGGGACGGCTGCATGGCGTGGGTGCCACCGGTGTGCCGTGAGTCGCTGCCCTGATGAGCAGCTCCGCGATTGTCACCTCGCGAAGTGAACACAACCACTACGGGGACGAGGTGCTGAAGGTGTACGGAGTCGCCACTGCGGTAGAGTGCGGGTGACAAGTGCGCAACCTCGGCTTCCTGGAGGCGAGGTCGGCGAGACGTTGAAGGGAGACTGGTGAGCACCAACCGGCACGGCGAAGTGCCCGTGATCGAGAGCCTGAGAGTGAAGAACTATCGGGCGCTCAAGGACCTCGACCTGAAGCCTTTGACGCCGCTGACTGTGCTGGTCGGGCCGAACGGAAGCGGCAAGTCGACGGTGTTCGACGTCTTCGCGTTCCTCTCAGAGTGCTTCACGGTCGGCTTGCGCAAGGCCTGGGACAAGCGCGGGCGGTTCAGGGAGCTGCGGAGCCGAGACGCTGTCGGCCCGATCGTGTTCGAGCTCAAGTACCGCGAACCTCCGATCCAGGGCCGCGTTTCCCCGAGAATCACGTATCACCTGGCCATCGACGAGGACGCCGGCGGGCCGTTCGTGGCCGAGGAATGGCTGCGCTGGAACCGCAAAGGCGCGGGCCGGCCGTTCAAGTTCCTGAACTTCGCCGATGGCCACGGCGAAGTCACATCGGGCGAGCTGCCGGAGGAGCAGGACGAGCGGATCCCCGAGACGCTCGAGTCACGGGAGTTGCTGGCGGTCAGCACGCTCGGACAGCTCGCGAAGAACCCGCGAGTGGTGGCCCTGCGGCGGTTCATCACCGGCTGGTATCTGTCGTACCTCAGTGCGGACAGCACTCGGGGGATCCCGGAGGCCGGGCCTCAGGAGCGGCTCTCTCAGACCGGGGACAACCTCCCGAACGTCGTTCAGTACCTGAAGGAGCAGCATCCTGACCGCCTCGAGGCGATCATTGAGGTTCTGACCTCGCGCGTCCCGCGGCTGGAGCGCGTCGATGCTCAACTGCTCGCCGATGGTCGGCTCATGCTGCAGGTCAAGGACGCCCCCTTCGAGCGTCCGATTCTGGCTCGCTATGCGTCGGACGGGACGCTGAAGCTGCTTGCGTATCTAACGATCCTCTATGACCCGGAGCCGCCACAACTCGTTGGCATCGAGGAGCCTGAGAATCAGCTTCATCCCAGGCTCCTCCCGATTCTGGCCGAGGAGTGCCAAGGGGCATCTGAGCGCTCCCAGCTGATGGTCACGACGCACTCACCGTTCTTCGTGAATGGGTTGCGCCCAGAGCAGACATGGGTTCTCTGGCGCGACGAGTCCGGGTACACGCAGGCACGACGAGCAGCAGACATGCGCGGCGTGTCGGATTTCGTCACCGCCGGGGCGCAGCTCGGTCAGCTGTGGATGGAGGGGTTCCTCGAAGTCGGCGATCCTCTGACGAATGCACGTTGAGTTCCTGCTTGAGGAGCCCTCAGCGGAGGCTGCGCTCGCCCGGCTGCTTCCGAAGCTGCTGCCTCCGGAATGCAGCTGGCGACTGCATCCATTCCAAGGGAAGACCGATCTTCTTGGGAAGCTTCCGAACCGTCTCCGCGGGTATGCCCAGGGTTGGCTGCCGGACGACTATCGCATCGTCGTACTGGTTGATGCGGACCATGACGACTGCAGGGTGCTG
>VGFB01000455.1 GCA_016869015.1 Armatimonadota bacterium | reverse complement strand
CCGCCAGCGGCACGCGGAGGTCAGCCCACTGCCCGGCCCCGATCCATAGCAGGCCCTGGTAGCGGGCGCCCCCCCGCTCCGCCACGCCCAGGGAGATCGAGGTGGGGGAGGACGCCTTTACCCGCAGCACCAGCGCGCTCGCGGACTCCGCCTGCAGCGTCCCGGTCGAGAGCTGCTGGAACACGCCTGGGCGCGCCTCGTAGAGGAACTCCAGGGCCCCGTTCCCGCCGGCCACGTTCTCTCGCTCGTGGGTGATCCCCAGCGTTGCCTGGGCGTCCGCGGCGACCCACGAGGCCAGCGAGGCGTCGGACTCGAAGTCGAACTGGGAAACAGCGGGGATGACCGCGGTGACGGTCGCGGCAGGGGGCTCCGCGTCCTGGGCCCAGGCGGCAGGACCGACACCCACCAGAACGGCGCAGGCACAGCCCCAAGCAATGCCAAGTGGCGGGCGAAGCATCGCGGGAAATGGCCTCGCAGAGCTGAGTTCGGCCGGCGGACCGAGGGGTCCCCTCTAGCCAACACCCCGGAGCTGTCGAAGTGCGGCGCCCGACGGCGAAAATGCGGGAGCCGTCCGGGCGACGCGCTTGTTGAGAGGAGGGAACACGCTGAGGCGCGACGACGCCCGCGAACCCCGGCCCGCCCGGAGTCCGCTCCATGATCTGGTCCTACGCCTGGAAGGGTTTCGCTCGACGGAAGACCCGCGCCGCCCTGGCGGTCTCGGGCCTGGCCATCAGCATCGCCCTGCTTGTCGCCGTCGCCACGATCTCTCGCTCGGTGCGCGGCGCGGTTGGGGCTTCGCTGGAGGCCGCGGGCGCCGATGTGGTGATCCAGAAGGTCGTTAAGCCCTGCCCGTGGGCGCAAGTGAAGATCGCCCGCGACTTGTCGGCCGTTGACGGGACCGTCGTGGGCGCCGTCCGCGACGTCGAGGGGGTCGACAACACCACGGGCGTCCTGGATCTCTGGGCCTTCTCCGAGGACAAGGAGACGGGTGCACAGCACCCGACAGTGGTGGCGGGCGTCGATCCGCGCAAGAAGACCATCGGCCCGGTGCGCGTTGAGAAGGCGGAGGGCGCCGAGGACGAGTCCTGCTGCGCCATTACCGAGGGCCGCTACCTGCTGTCCACCGACGACTTCCACGTCATGGTGACCGAGGACTACGCCAAGGCCAAGAACCTGAAGCTGGGCGACCGCTGTCAGCTCGGTCCTTACAGCTTCGAGATCGTGGCCCTGCTCGATCTGAAGGCGGGGGCGCACATCTCCGGAGCGGAAGCCTTCGTTCCCCTCAAGACAGCCCAGCGGATGTATGACGGCGGCGACGTCGTCACGACGATCTTCGTCAGCCTCAAGCAAGGGCGGGCGCTCCCCAAGGTCAAGGAGGTCGCCGCAACCCTCGTCGGTCCCGAAGCCAAGGTGACCTCCGAAGCGAACATCGGCGAGGCCACGGCGGCCTTGGCCGTGGTGACGCAGCGGACGCTCTTCGCCATCTCGGCGATCGTCCTCACGCTTGTGCTGCTCCTGGTCGTGAAGACCTCGCTGGCGTCAGTGGCGGAGCGCGTCGCCGAGATCGGGATCCTGAAGGCCACCGGGTGGCGCGACGGCGACGTGTCCCGCCTGCTCTCGGCCGAAGCCCTCTATGCCGGGGTGATCGGTGGGATCGTCGGCACGGTGGTTGGGATCGGCTTGGCCTTCCTCTACGGGACCGTTGTGCAGCCGGCCCTGCCCCGCTCGCTGGTGTCGTACCCGGAGTGCTCGACCACCGAGGCCCCGGCGGCCCTGCCCTTCCAGGCGACGCCCTCGTTGTGGGTTCTGCTCGCGGCCATGGTGGCCGCGCTGGTGATCGGCAGCATCTCCGGCTACCTGGCCTCCCGCCGCGCCGCCAAGCTGCTGCCCGCCGAGGCGCTGCGACAGCTCTGACGTCGAAGGGCGGAGCGCGCCCGGCCCATGCCGTCTCACATCGTCTTGGGTGGTGAGGCTTTGGACATCCACATCGAGCACGTCGCGAAGTCATACCGGCTGGGCCAGGTGGACGTCATCGCCCTGCAGGATGTGACCCTGCAGTTGCCGGCCGGCGACTTCGTCTCGCTTTCCGGCCCCTCGGGTGCCGGAAAATCCACGCTGTTGGGGATCATCGGCGGACTGGAGAGGCCGGATGCCGGGAAGATCCTGGCCGGCGAGCAGGACCTGACGGCTCTGGACAGCGAGGGGCTGGCGATGTACCGCCGCCATAGCGTCGGCTTCATCTTCCAGTCCTTCCGCCTCCTGCCCGCTCTCACGGCGCTGGAGAACGTCATGATCCCCCTCGTGCCGCTGGTTGAGAGCGACGAGGCGAAGCAGAAGCAGGTCATCGAGGCGCTCGACCGGGTCAACATCGCCCATCGTGCCGGCCACCTGCCCGGCGAGCTCAGTGGTGGCGAACAACAGCGGGTCGCCATTGCCCGCGCCATCGTGAATGGTCCGAACGTCATCCTCGCCGATGAGCCGACCGGAGAACTCGACCGGAGGAACGGCGAGCTGATCATGCAGCTCCTCCGCGAGCTGAACCAGAGCGGCGCAGCGACGATCGTCGTCGCCAGCCATGACCCCGACGTGGTCGGCGCAGCCCGGCGTCAGGTGAAGATGGAAGACGGCCGCGTCGTCGCCGAGACCGCGTAGGGGCGCGAGCCACCGCGCCCGCCACCGACCCGACGCCGCGCCCAGGAGAGACAAGCCCATGCGTGCAACCGAGGCCGTGAGAACCGCGCTGATCGCGATTCTGCTGGGCGGAGTGTTCGGCTGCCGGCCGTCTACGACCCAGACGCCCTCCAGCGAGGCGGTCGCCGCCCAGGCATCCGCCGGCGCTGCCGACACCCAGCCGGTCGCCTCCGACAAGCCGATCCCCGTGAAGGCCTACATCAACGTCTCATCCGGCTGCCAGGAGCCGACCGTCGACCTGCTGAAGCGCATGGCCGGCCAGAACCCTCGCCTTCAGCTCGACCTGATCGACTTCGGTCAGCCCGAGGGCAGCCGCCGCTGGCGCGCTGACGGCTTCAGCTGCATGACGATCCTCATCAATGGGCACAACACCGTCACCTACGGCCCGCGCGGCAACCGGCAGATCGTCAGCTTCCAGTTCCCGCCCGGGTTCCAGTGGGCGCTTCAGGACCTCGAAGGCGCGCTGAAGGGCGCCCTGGATGGAACCGTCTACTACGGCGCGGAAGCGGGCGCCACCCGCGTCGAGTCCCGCATGCCCACGCTGCGTATCACCTCCCGTGAGAGCGTCATCAATGGGAAGAAGGTGGGGGAGGTCGTCATCAACGGGCAGGTCGCGATCCGCCTGCGGACCACCTTCGACGGCCTGCCGCCCCTCCAGCGCGCTGAGCAGGCGGCCGCTCGCCTGAAGCGCGCCATCGCGATGCCCGGCTTTCACCCCTCGGGGATCCGCGTCGGGAAGGTCACTGACGGCGTGGCCCTCATCGCCAGTGATAAGGTCCTTGCCATCGCCGACGCGCCCCAGGCGACGCTGCTCAACACCACGCCCGAGAAGCTCGCCCAGGGCTGGGCCTCCGCCCTCCGCAAAGCGCTCGCCGCGGCAACCGCCAGTCAGTGAGCTCTGCACGCGCGGCGCCTGCGTATGGCGCACGGTCGTCGTCCCGTTCTTGTTCAGGTCCATCACGACCTGCTCGCGATCCCACAAATACGTCGTCCAACCCGACCCCTCCGCGCGCTTCCGGTGCTTCAGGCCGCCGTCGGAGCTCATCGTCAGGAGCGTTCCCTCGGGCTCAGAGTCAGAGGCAACTTCGGCGCGCGGGCCTACGAGCCCCCGGGATGGGAACCGGGGTTTCTTCCGTGAGGGGCTTGACACGCGGGAACTATTCTGGTATTGAAGTACTTATTATGTAGTAGATGCGCCCCAACGAATTGCCCGAGCCCCCAAGGCGAAGGGATCAGCGAGGAGACTTGAGATGCCGGCGATCCGGAACATCGTCAAGATCGACGAGGAGAAGTGCACGGGATGTGGGCTGTGCGTACCCGCCTGCGAGGAAGGCGCCATCCAGATCATCGACGGGAAGGCGCGCCTGGTCAGCGACATCTACTGCGATGGCTTGGGCAACTGCCTCGGCCAGTGCCCGGAGGACGCGATCACCATCGAGGAGCGCGAGGCGGAGGCCTTCGACCTGGAAGCCGTCGAGGAGCACCTCACGACGCTCGGCAGCGAGCATCCCGCGCCCCACAGCCCCCTGGAGTGCGGTTGCCCCGGCTCGAAGGTCCAGGACCTGCGCGGCCCGGTGGGCGCGTGCCCGGGCGCGGCGGCGCAGGCTCTGAAGCCCTCCTTCAGCGGCAAGCCTGGCGGCGCCGGCGGGGTTCGCCTGCACTGCCCCGGCTCCGTGGCGGAGGCCATCGAGCGCGAGGAGGCCGAGGAGGCTGCCGCGGCGGCGCCGCCGACCACTGCCGAGCCGCAGCTGGGGAACTGGCCGGTGCAGCTGCGTCTCGTTCCGGTCGAGGCCCCGTACTTCGAGGGCGCCAATCTCCTGGTCGCGGCGGACTGCGTGCCCTTCGCGCTCCCCGACTTCCACGGAGAGCTCCTGGCGGACCATGCCTTGGTAATCGGCTGCCCGAAGCTGGATGATGTGGACCTCTACGTGAAGAAGCTG
>VGFB01000454.1 GCA_016869015.1 Armatimonadota bacterium | reverse complement strand
GCAGACCGTCATCGAGGCGGCCGGCGGTGGAGGGACCGTGGTGAGGGTGGAGCTAGCGGTCGGGGAGGCGTGACCCTGAGCGCACGGGTGACTTCGCCCGAGAGGAGGCGACGAGGCCAGACATGGTTGCGGTTCTGTGCTGGGTAGCGTCTACCGCGGCGGCCACTGAGTTCCGCGAGGTGGCTGTCGCGCTGCCGGAGGGGCATGCGGGCGTGGCGCACGCCGCCAGGGTGCTGGGGGCGCAGTGTGGAGCGCCGGTGAGGTTCGGGACCGCCGAACCGGAGGCGAGGCCGGCGGTAAGGGCGCAACTCGATGAGGCCGCGGAGGTGCAGTCGGACGAGGGCTTCGCCTGGACGCGCGACGAGCAGGGGTTGGCGCTTGTCGCGACGAGGGAGACGGGGCTGATGTACGGGCTGCTGGAGCTGGCGGACCGGCTGCACAATGGCGAGGAGCTTGGGGCCAAGGCACGGTCGGAGCCGGCGTTCAGGCTACGCGGCGACTATCTGGACCTCCCGTTCTACCTGGGATGCGACCTGTACGACGGACGATGGCGCTGGCACCGGGAAGTCGAGGGCAAGGCCGACTCGTGGTTCCACGATCGGGACCACTGGCGGCGGATGTTCGAGATCTACGCGCGACGGCGCCTGAACCACATCGTCCTGCAACACCCTCACCCCTTCCCCGCCTTCATCACGTACCCCCAGGCGCCCGAGGCCGCGTACTTCGACGAGGCCGCCGTCGCGAGGAATGCCGAGACACTCACGTGGCTGATCGCCGAGGGCGCGAAGTACGGCGTGCGCTTCAGCGTGCTCACCTGGAATGAGTGGGTGCCGCGCGGCTATGCGGAGGCGCACGGGATACCGCAGGAGGGGCCGCAGACCCCGGAGTCCGCCGCGCTGAACCGGTACTCGTATCAGGAGCTGTTCCGACAGTTCCCGGGGCTGTACGGGCTGGTGACGATGGCCGGCGAGAGCCCGCCGGGGTGTGTCGAGTTCGTGCGCGACAACGTGGTGAGGCCGCTCGGGGAACTCCCCCACCCCCCACACATCACCTACTGGACGTGGTGCAGCTACCCGGAGGACGTCAACAGGGTGCTCGACGGGTACCCCGGCGAGACGGCCATCATGCACTACCTGCAGTACGAGCAGCTCTTCAAGCCGATGGTCGATCCACGGGTCGGCATGATGAGCCGCGCGTGCGGGAACCGGCCGGTGGTGGTGCTGGGGGGCCTGGGCACGGCGACGGGGCAGCTGTACTGGGGCGATCCGTGGGTGATCCGCGACATCTGCCGCAGCGCACCCGCGCAGAACGTCGAGGGCGTCATCTTCTGCGGGCTGGACTCGTGGCAGTGGGCCAGCGACAAGTGGATCGGGTGGGAGGCCCTGGCGAGGTACTGGTGGGACCCGGCGAGGGAGGATCGGGACGAGTACTGGGAGCGGCGCATCGCAGAGGTCCTTGGCGACCCGGCCTTCGGCAAGCCGCTGCTGAGCGCGTACACCCACGCGAGCGCGGTCCCGATGCGGATGCTGTGCCTGACCCACAGCCAGAGCGATGTCTTCCGGCCGCAGTACGGGATGGCGCTGGTCTTCTACCTGGGGATGCCGACGCTATCCACCTACGTCTTCGAGAACCACGAGCGGATCGATGAGCAGGGGCGGCTCTGGCCGAGGATGGGGCTGACCTGGCCGAACCCCAAGTGGGGGGAGGAGGTGGAGGGGATCCGCGACTTCGTCGGGGGTCTCGCGGGCGAGGCCGCCCGTGCCACAACGCCGCTGGACGTTGCGGAGGAGCTGGACGGTCATGCGGAGGCGATACGGTCGGCGGTTGAGGCGATGCGGCCGCTGCGGGAGCGGTGTGCCTGGGGGCCGGAGCGGTTCGACAAGCTGACCGGCGTTCTAACCATGAACGAGCTCCTCGCCCGTCACTATGCGGCGAAGACGCGGGCGGCCGTCGCGTGGCAGAGGTGGCATGTGGGGATCGGTGAGCCCGGCCCGGTGCTGGAGGCGCTCGACCGGTCGGTGGGGTACTGGCGCGGGTACGCGACGGCGGAACAGGCGGTGTATGGGCGGGACTACCCGGCGAAGAGGAATGTGCTCTCGAAGCCGCCGCCGTGGACGCATCTGGATTTGTGGGTGCACTATACGTATGAGGCGGACTACTCGTTCGCGGGGTACGGCGACCGGCTGCAGCGCGAGCGGGACCTGATCGCCGCCGCGATGGCCGCTGGACGGCACGAGCTGCCCTACGAGCTGGACCTGCTGCCGCCGGTCGAGGGCGAGACGATTGCGCGGATCGACGCGAACGGGCCGTCGGGAGGTTTCGCGCTACAGAGCTTCCCGCCGAAGGCGACGGCCGCGATGGAGGGCGGGCGCATCATCTGTGACTTCAAGGGCGAGCGGGCGGACTTCTACTTCCCGTTCCTGACGAAGCCGGATGAGTTGCGGCTGGAGCGCGGGGTGAAGTACGAGGTGATCTTCCGGTACGAGGTGTTGCGCGTCGGGGAGGGCAGCCCGCTGAAGCTCTCCTTCGGCGCGCGCACCACCGAGGGCACGTGGCGGAGGGATGTGGGCGCGCGGTACTTCGAGGGCCCCGTCGGCACGACCGGCGAGATCCGCACGCAGTTCACGCCGCAGGAGTTCGACGACTACTACGTGTACTTCAGCATGAACGGGGATGGGACCGTAGCGGTGGAGGATGTGAGGCTGGTGAAGGAGCGTGGGTAGCGGGGCCGCCGGGCCCGGAACGGAGCGTCGTCCATGCCACACTGGTATGGCGGGTGGAATCCCCAAGAGGTCAACGCTGACCTCATCAGGCAGTTCGTGACGGAGCGCCGCAAGGAGGACGCGAACCTGCAGTTCAAGGGTGGCAAGGCCATCGACCCGGCCACCACGCCCGACAAGCAGAAGCGGCAACAGGTCCTCCGTGACATCCTGGCGCGGTACGCTTGCGCCTTCGCGAACACGGAGGGCGGCCTCCTGGTCATCGGAGTGCACACCGAGACGGACCCGAAGAGCAAACGCGACGTCGCCACAAACTGGGAGTGCACAGGCGAGGAGCTCAGCGCGCAGCGCATCACAGAGCTGGTCTCCGGGGTCGCAGACCCGGCCTTCACGAGTCGGTTCCTGAGC
This sequence comes from Armatimonadota bacterium, assembly GCA_016869015.1. Lineage (GTDB taxonomy): Bacteria > Armatimonadota > Zipacnadia > Zipacnadales > VGFC01 > VGFC01. Next base: position 1,504 of record VGFB01000454.1, on the reverse strand, counting down.
GGCGTGAACGCCGACACCTTCGACGACCCCGGTCATCCTGGCCGTCATGGCTGTTGGGTTCTCATCCCCAAGAGCGACGACGCGACGCACCAGGTCGTGGGCGGCAAGTACGACGGGCAATACCTCGTGAGCACGCAGGAGGGGGTCATCCGCATCCGCCACGACGACCTCGTGCGGCGGCTCTGCGGCAGGGGCGCGAAGCTGGCGATCACCGAGGTCAAGCTGCGCAGGGGGACGCACGGACAGGGCGGCTCCGACGGCGCTCACACGGAGTTCGTCGTGACCCTACGGGTGCGCAATAGCGGCACCGTCTCGGCGACCGACCTTGCTGTGGAGGCGTACGTTGCCGAGGCAAGGACCCCCGGTGGCGCAAGGGCTGAGTTTGGGGCGCGCCACGTGCCACGCGACGAGTGGCCCCGTGTCTCCGACCGGGGCGCGTACTGCATCCGGCGCCACCGTGTTGGGGAGACGCTTCACGGGGACTCCGAGGTGGACGTCGCGCACCACGTTCGCGCCCAAGCCGGGCGCAGTAGCCCCCTCGACATGGCATACGTGGCAGCGTACCGCGCCAAGAGCAACGAGGGGGAGTCACCGGTCTACGCCGTCGGGTTCGGTGCTCGGTGTCTCGCGGAGGGGGCCAACGCTGGTTGGGGAGAGCCCTTTGCGATTCGCGAGCTGTCGATAGTCGATGCGGACGAGATCGCGAACGTGGTTCGCGTCTCCCTGGGGCCAAACGCGGCAGGCTGATGCTCCGCCGCGCAGCACGGGAGGTCCACCAATGAAGGTCATCCTCTGCGTGGCGGATACGTTGCGGCGCGACCATGTGGGGGCGTACGGGAACCGGTGGATCCGCACACCGAACGTCGACCGGTTCGCGGGGGAGGCCGCGCTCTTCGAGCAGCACTTCATCGGCTCGTTCCCCACGGTGCCGAACCGGCGGGATGTGATGCTCGGGCTCGGAGACAAGGGCGTGCCCTTCAACCGCTGGAAGGCCATCGACCCGGATGAGGTGACGCTGGCCGAGCGGCTGCGGGACAAGCGCGTCCCCTCGATGATGATCACCGACACGCAGAACACGGTGGTCCAGGGCATCAACCTCTGGAAGGGCTTCACCGCGTGGCACTGTAACCGGGGTCAGGAGGGCGATGCCTGCTGGCTGGACACCACGGTGCCACTGGAGTTCCCCGTGCCGCCGGAGCTGATCCGCTACACGGCACCGTGGTGGCACCAGACGCTGATGACCCGCGCGCGGCGGCAGGTCGAGGAGGACTGGTTCGCGCCCGGGACCTACAAGCTGGCGCTGGATTGGCTGGACCAGAACCACCGGCTGGACAGCTTCTTCTTGTACATCGACACCTTCGATCCGCACGAGCCGTGGGACCCGCCGGACTGGTACGAGGGGCTCTACGACCCCGACTTCACCGGCCGGCGCTTCGATGCGCCGACATACGGGATTGTGAAGCGGCTCGGGATCACGAAGCGGGAGATGCGCAACATCCACGCG
>VGFB01000453.1 GCA_016869015.1 Armatimonadota bacterium | reverse complement strand
CCGACGTGTCGGCCCGCGAGGTGCACTGCTCCGCCCAGGGCACGACGTTTCGGCTCTGCGCGCGAGGCGAGACGGCTCCGGTGAACCTGCGGCTCCTCGGCCGCTTCAACGTGATGAATGCCCTGTGTGCGGCGGGCTGCGGCCTTGCCCTCGGGTTCGCGCTCTCCGGCATCGCCGAAGCCCTTGCCACCGCGGAACCCGTGCCGGGTCGCTTCGAGCGCATCGACGAGGGTCAGGGCTTTGGGGTCGCCGTGGATTACGCCCATAGCCCCGATGGCCTGCAGAATATCCTCAGTTCAGCCCGCGATCTGGAGCCGGTTCGTCTCATTTGTGTCTTTGGGTGTGGTGGAGACCGCGACAGAACGAAGAGACCTCAGATGGGCGCCATCGCGTCGCAGCTGGCGGATGTGGCGATCATCACCTCCGACAACCCTCGCTCCGAGGCCCCGGAGGCCATCATCGCGGACATCCTGCGGGGGGTCGGGACCGGGCAAGCGGAGGTCCTGGTTGAGCCGGACCGGCGGCGGGCGATCGACCTGGGCGTTGCGTCCTGCCGCGACGGAGACATGCTGGTGATCGCCGGGAAGGGACATGAGACATATCAAATCTTTCCGACCGAAACCATTCATTTCGACGACCGCGAGGAGGCCCGACGGGCTCTGCGCGAGCGTCTGAGCCGGGAGTAGCCGTGAACCTCACGACCGGGGAGCTGGCGCAGGCGGTCGGCGGACGGGTTCTTCGACGGGGCCCGGTGGTTCGGGGCGTCAGCACGGATACCCGCACCCTCGCCGCAGGCGAGGCCTTCTTCGCGCTGCTGCCGCGGGAGGGTGAGGGCGCCGACGGGCACACCTACGTGGTCGAGGCTGCCCGCCGCGGCGCCCCAGCCGCAGTGGTGTGTCGCGCCGTGCCGGACGTGCCGGAGGGGCTTGGCCTGGTTGAGGTGGACGACCCGCTCCTGGCGCTCGGGCGACTGGCGGCGCAGTGGCGGGCGCGGATGCCTGCGCGGATCGTCACAGTGACCGGGTCGGTCGGCAAGACCAGCACCCGGGCCATGCTGGCGGCGATCCTCTCCCCTCTCGCCCGCACCCTCGCCTCGGAGCGCAGCTTCAACAACGAGATCGGGGTGCCGCTCACGCTGTTCAGGCTTGACCGCTCGCATGAGTTCTGCGTACTCGAGTTTGCCATGCGCGGGCCGGGGGAGATCGAGTACCTGACCCGCATCGCCCGGCCCGAGGTGGCCATCGTGACCAACATCGGCCCGTCCCATATTGGGCGGTTGGGCTCCCTGGCGGCCATTGCCTCAGCGAAGGGCGAGGTGCTGCCGCTCCTGCCCAGGACGGGCGCCGCGATCCTCAACCGCGACGATCCCTTCTACGAGCAGCTGCGCAGCCGCGCGTCCTGTCCGGTCGTGTCGTTCGGCCTGCACGCCGAGGCCGCGGTGCGCGCCGAGGAACTCGAACCGGACGGACTGCGGGGGACGGCGTTTACCTGCTGCGCCGGGGGCGCGCGGGTCCGGGTGCGCCTGGCCGTTCCGGGGGCCCACTTTGTGGCGAACGCCCTGGCTGCGGCAGCCGCGGCTCGTGCACTGGGCGTAGGCCTGCCCGACATCGCCGGCGGGCTGTCGACATACCGGGGCACGGAGATGCGGGGGCTCATTGTAGAGTCGCCCCGCGGGTTCACGGTCCTCTCCGACTGCTACAACGCCTCGCCGGCCTCAGTGGCGGCAGCGCTGCAGCTGCTGGGCGCGGTCGAGGGCCGGCGCGTGTTCGTCTTCGGGGACATGGCCGAGCTGGGGGACCTCGGGCCGGAAGCTCACCGGGAGGCTGGGGAACGCGCGGCCGAGGCGGGCGTCCAACTGATGGTCACGCTCGGCGACCTGGCGAAGCTAGCCGGACAGACGGCCGCGCAGAACGGGGTGGTGACGCAGGCGGTCGACTCCAACGAGGAGGCCGTGGAGTTCCTGCGCGGGCGGCTGGTTCCGGGAGACGTCGTACTGGTCAAGGGCTCGCGGGTGATGCACCTGGAGACCGTCGTGGAAGGGCTGAAGGCTGATGCTCGATGACGCGACGTGGCGGCTGGGGCTGGTGCTCCACGACCCCGCCTCGACAATCGTGCTGCTCGGGGCTGTGGCGTTGGTGCTGAGCGCGGGCTGCTCGGCCGCGGCGGCCGGGGTGATCCGGCGCATGGGCGTTCGCCAGCATGTGCGGCTCGATGGGCCGGAGACGCACCTCGCGAAGCAGGGCACACCGCAGATGGCGGGCATCGGGTTCGGGATCGCCATCTTGCTGACCGCGGCGCTGTCGGGGCTGGTCGTCTCGCAGCAGTGCGCGCTGGTGCTGGGGCTGATGGCGGTGTTCGGCCTGATCGGCTTCATCGATGACTACCTGAAGTACGCGAAGCAGAGCCCGTATGGCTGGAACGCACGGTATCGGCTGCCGGCGCAGGTGGTCTGCGGGGCGCTCTTCGTGGGGCTGACGCAGATGGCGATGCCTGACGCAGCGGGACCGCATCCCTTCGGCGCGTACCTGCTGGCGGTCTTGTGCGTGGTGGGCGGGGCGAATGCGGTGAACTTCGCCGACGGTCTGGACGGGCTGTGTGCCGGGCTGGTCGCGATTGTGGGCGCGGCGCTGGCCGTCTGCGCCGCGGCCCTGGGGAAGGCCGGCGACCTGGTGGCGCTCGGCGCCATCGTGGCCGGGGCGGCGGCAGGTTTCCTGTGGATCAACGGACCACCCGCGCAGGCGTTCATGGGCGACGTCGGTTCGATGACCCTCGGCGCGGCCCTCAGCGGCCTCGCGGTGGCGATGCGGATGGAGGTCCTCTTCGGCGTGCTCGGCTTCGTATTCGTGATCGAGGCCCTGTCCGTCATCCTGCAGGTCGCATCCTTCCAGCTCACGGGGAGGCGCATCTTCCGGATGGCGCCCTTCCACCATCACCTGGAGAAGTGCGGCTGGCCGGAACAGCGGATCGTGGTGCGGGCGTGGTTGCTGACCGTGGCGGTGGCGCTGGGGGCCATCGCGTGTCTTATCGTGGACTTCCGGGGGCCGAACTGATGCCGGAGCACTCGTTGCCGCACACCGTCGGTCGCCTGCTGTGCCCCGAGCCCCTGCCGTTGGAGCTGGGCGGACGGCGCGTGGCCGTGCTGGGGGCGGCCCGGTCGGGGGTTGGGTGTTCGCAGTTGCTCGCGCGCGCCGGCGCGTCGGTCGTCGTGGCCGACGGCAAGGCGGCCGAGGCCCTGGACGTCCAGTCGCTCGACCGCATCGCTGCAACGGGAGCCGAGCTACGGTTCGGCGTGGCGGACCTCGATGTGCTGGGAACCTGCGACCTGCTGGTCATCAGCCCCGGGGTGCCCTACGACGCGCCGCTCGTGGAGCAGGCCCGGGCTGCGGGCGTACCGGTGACGGGCGAGATCGAGTTGGGCTACCGGTTCTGCCGCCGGCCGATCCTGGCGGTCACGGGGACGAATGCCAAGGGCTCGACCTGCACGCTGATGGGCAGCATGCTCAACAGCAGCGGGGTCCGGACGCGGGTCTGCGGAAACATCGGTGATCCGTTCACCGGGGCCCTCGCAAGCGAGGAACCGCCCGACGCCTACGTGCTGGAGATCAGCAGCTTCCAGCTCGAGACGATCGAGCATTTCCGCGCCGCGGTCGGTTGCGTGCTCAACATCTCCGACGACCACCTCGATCGACACGGCTCCCTGGGCAGCTACATTGCGGCCAAGGCCCGTCTGTTTGAGAACCAGACGCCCGACGACTGGGCGGTGGTGAACGCCGACGACCCAAACGTCGGCGAGGCGGCGCGCGCGCTCCGAGGCAGAGCGGTCCGGTTCTCCGCGCGAGGCGCCGCGACGGAAGCCCGCATCGAGGAGGACCGGCTCCTGGTGGATCTTGGCGAGGGGCCGGAGGAGGTCTGCCGACGGGGCGATCTGATCCGCGCGGGCGCGCCGTACATCGAGACGGTGCTCGCCGCCGCCTCGGGCGCCCTGTTGGCGGGCGCGTCGGCGGAAGGCCTGTTGGAGGCGATTCACGGTCACGCCCTGCCGGCCGAGGTGCTGGAACTGGTGTGTGAGGCAGGAGGCGTGCGGTTCATCAACTCCAGCAAGGCCACGAACCCGGCGGCAGCGATCGCGGACATCGAGTCGGTGAGCGGCCCCCTCCTGCTGATCGCCGGGGGCCTGGAGCGGGGCTCGGACTTCACGGAACTGGGCCGGGTGGCGCGCGAGCGCGCGAAGGGCCTCTTCCTCATCGGCGAGTGCGCCGACCGGATCGCGGAGGCTGCCGGCACCGAGGGCGTTCGCTGCGCGTCGCTCGAGGAGGCGGTCGAGCGGGCCCACGCGGCGGCGGCGCCGGGGGACGCCGTGCTGCTTGCGCCGGCTTGCGCGAGTTGGGACATGTTCAGGGACTACAAGGTCCGCGGCGAGGTCTTTCGCCGGACGGCTCGGCGGCTCTGCGCCAACGACCGGTAGGGGGTCGCACGATGGCAGGCGTCACGGAGGCCCGATCCGCGGGCTGGTCGGCCAAGGCGCCCGTGGACACAACGATGCTGCTGATCGTGGTGGCGTTGACGGTCACCGGGATCGTGGCCGTGTTCTCGGCGAGCTACCCGGTCAGCAGCCGTCCCCTCGCTGACGGCAC
>VGFB01000452.1 GCA_016869015.1 Armatimonadota bacterium | reverse complement strand
CGCGCGCCCACTTGTCTGCGACCGTCGCCCCCGCAGCGTCGCGGGAGAGGTACCCCTGGTCGCTGAACCACTGCAGCTCCGCCGAATGCGATCCGCCGGCGGCGTTCGAGGCCTTCACCGACGCGGTCAGCAGATAGGCCGCACCGGGCTTCAGGGTCACGTAGCCACCGGGCCGCACGTCGCTCTGGCCCTTCTCGGGCATCGTGACCTCGACGTGCGGGCCGTCGTCCACGCCCCCGCCCTCGCGCCGGGCGGCCGTGCCGCCCCCGATGGCCGCTTCGAGATGCCAGCCCGCCGCCAGTCCGTCTCCGGGGTCGGTGAAGTCCCCGTTGGTCAGCAGGCTGCCTTGCGCGGCGGCGCAGACGGCGGCGAAGGCGATCAGCAGGGCTGCGAGCATGGCAGTGCTCCTCTCCGGATCATCCGCGCCCGACACGTGGGGCCTACCCGGCAGCGGCCGGGCGCGGGGTCAGCAACCCGATCCGGCGGGTGTCGATCGGCTCGAAGCCGAGCGTCAGCGCCGGGGAGTCGGGCCCGAGCGAGTAGTCGTCGGCGGCGGGGTTCACAAACCCAGGGTCCCCCACCTGCGAGTGCGCGTCGAAGCCGCGCGCCTGCCAGTCGGCGAAGGGGGTTCCGTCGCCGAGCAGCACGGGGTTGGCGCCGGCGAAGTAGAGGTTGTTGTCGATCCGGATGACGCTCTCGTCGAGGGCGCCGGTCGCGAAGAGGCGCGCGTCGGGACCCGTCCAGTAGAAGATGTTCCGCTCGAGGACCAGGCCGGTGGAGTTGCCGGCGAAGTTCGAGATGTAGCCCTGAGTCGTGGCGCTCTCAACGAAGACGTTGTTCCAGACCCGGTTGTCCTTGCCGCCCTGGAACATGATCCCGCCGTGGTGATTGCGGACGGTGATGTTGTGGTGCACGTCGTAGCCGCCCGCGAAGGAGTCCAGGTAGATGCCCCACGAGAGGTGGACCGGTCGACCGTTGTCCGAGGAGTAGCCGATCACGTCCCGCACGAGATTGTAGCGGATCGTGCTGCCGCTGCGCAGCTCCCGCTCCTGCTGCGTGACCTCGATGCCGCCCGTGTCGTAGGTCTCCGTGTTGAGGTTGTACAGCTCGTTGTACTCGATCACGTTCCTCAAGCCGGCGCTCTTCAGCGTGATGCCGTAGCGCGACATCTCGTGGATGAGGTTGTGGGCGATGAGGTTCTCCGAGGCTCCGGACCCCTCAAGCACGACCCCGCCGATGTGCTTGTAGACGAGGCCGCAGTCGAAGATGTGGTTGTCGCTGACCTCGTTGCGCGCGGAGTTGAGCAGCAGGACCCCGCCCTCGGCGCTGCCGGCGATGTCACAGCCACGCACGCGGTTGCCCTCGCCCCCCTCGAGGCACACGGCGTAGCGGCCGATGTTGCGGAAGCGGCAACGCTCGACGGCGCAGTTCGCGGCGCCCGTGAGGTGCATGACGCCCTGGTCGCCCATTCCGTACCCGATGCACCCGTCGCCAGGCAGGTAATCCGTGTCCTCCACGGTGAGTCCCACGAAGCGGAGGTGCTCGACCGGCCGGTCTGGGGTCGCGGCAACGTCGATCATGCGCTTGATGAGGGGCGCGATGACCTCCGTCGCCGGTGTCAGGGGCTTGCTGGGCCAGAGGTAGAGCTTGCCCGCCCGCGTGTCGAGGTACCATTCCCCGGGGCTGTCGAGCGCCTCGCGCACGTTCTCGACGAAGTAGCGGTCGCCGGTCTGCAGACCGGAGGTGCACTCGGGGCCCGACACGGTCGCCGTGCGCGTCGTCTCGTCGAGGGTGGCGAGCGTCACGATCTCCTTGAACGCGCGGCAGTTGGCGCTCTGGAAGATGTGGACCTCCAGGTCCGGCTCTGAGAGCCACGAGGCCTTGAGGTCGCCCTCGCGGTACCGGAACTCGGTGAGGCTGCCGCCTGAGCCGCCGACCGAGAGCTGCTTGCCGTTGAAGGCGGCGAAGTCCTCGGCCTGGATCACGACGGCGTGCTTGCCGGCCGCGGGCTCGGTAAGTTGCGTGCCCTCCGGCGTCCAGGTCGGGTCGTTGCTGAGTGCGAAGGCCTCGAGGTTCAGGCCGCCGCCCGTGAGGTTCGTCCACCGCAGGGCGTGCTCGCCCGCAGTGAGAGCGAGCGCAGCGGACTTCGACCAGGCGAACTGCCCCCAGCCGCCCGTGTTCGGCAGGTCCTGCAGGAGCACCGGCTCGCCGCCGTCGAGGCTCACGGCGGTGTGCCCGCCCATGTCCTCAACGCCGTAGGAGGCCATGTCACAGCCGTAGTACACCCACACCGCGTACTCGCCGGGGGCCGGGACGTCCAGGCGGTACTCCATCCAGTCGCCGACGTTGTGGATGTTGCCGACGCTCATTCCGAACCCGCCGATGGCCTTGTCCACATACGCAAAGCCCTTGCGGTAGCGGTCGGCGGGATCGATGTTGGGATGGCGGGCACGGATGGCCGGCGCCCCGTCCACGAACAGTCGCCGGAACACCCAGCCGCCGTCGCGGGCTTCGGGGATATCGGCGACCACGATCTCGCCGCGGTGCGGCCGGAAGCCCTCGATCCGCTTCCCGCCGCACAGCACCGGCGTCGCCCCCGGCGCGGCCTCGTAGCTGACCGGCGCCTCAACGGTGCCCGAGTCCTCCGGGCCGAAGGCGACGGTCTCGTCGATGAAGTAGCGCCCGCCCTGCAGCTGGACGGAGACGGGCCCGGTCAGCCTGCCGGCCTCGCGCAAGGCGCGCAGCTCGTCCCGGGTGCGGGCCAGGGTGGCGAACGGCGCGTCCGCGCGGCCGGAGGCCGTGTCGTCCCCCTCGGGGGCGACGTGGAGGGTCAGGGGAGCAGCTTCGGCCCGAGGGGTGGGGCCGATGGAGCAGGCGGCAAACCACAAGGCGAGCATGGCCGGCGCCTCCCTGGCGTGAGGATGGCGACGCGCGCGCGACCGGCGGCGGTCGCGCGCGCGTCAGGTGCGCCATGTCCGGCGAGTTCTCCTACTTCACATGGCCGTCGGCGAAGAGGATGTTGGGCTTGCGGGTGTGCCAGTCGGTGCCGAAGTCGCCCATCAGGGGGCACTCGGAGGGCTCGATGCCGAAGGGGTAGTCGATCGGCTGAACGGGCATCAGCACGTCGAGCATCCCCGCCCCGTAATCGTAGCTCGTGCCCTCGGTCTCCCACATTCGCAGCTTGTCGCTGGGGCAGCGGAAGAGCTGCTGGTTCTTCGTGTAGGGGGCCAGCACGTCGTAGATCCCCGGCGGGCCGCTGGAGGACGGGCGGGAGTTCGCCAACGGCAACAGGTCGTCGTAATCCGAGGCGTACATCTGCAGGGCGAGGCCGATCTGCCGAAGGTTCGACTTGCAGCTCGCCTCCCGCGCCTTCTCCCGCGCGCGGGAGAACACTGGGAAGAGGATCGAGGCCAGGATCGCGATGATCGCGATCACCACGAGAAGCTCGATGAGGGTGAAACCCCGGGAAGGCGGTTCGAGGGTGCGGCGGACTGGTTTCATCGTCCAGGCCTCACTGGCCGAAGAGCTTGACGGCCCCCTGCAGGATCGGAGCGATCTCGCGACGCTGATCGGGAGTCAGGGTGAAGACGAACTGCATGGCGCGCCCCATGAGGCGCGAGGTCCACGGCGAGTTCTTGACCGCAGTCTGCACCTCGGGGGGGATGTTCGCCATGCGGTCGGCGATGCGCTGAACGATCCGCGCGCGGTCCTCCGGGGGCTGCTTCCAGAACTCGGTCACCCCTTGCTCGAGCATCTGGGTGAAGCGCTGCTCCATCTCCGTCGATGAGACCTCCCGCGCCTTCCCGATCAGGTAGAGCGGGCGCCACTGCGCGTTCACCGGCTCGCAGAGGGCGTCGAGGATTGCCGAGAGCTCCTCGTCGGTCGCGTCCAGGGAGACCTGACCCGTAACCTCCGGGGAGAGCAACACAGTGTAGCCGCAGCCGAGGGTGAACTGCCCGAGGGCCTGCCGAACATCGACCGCCTCCACCTTCAGGGAGATCCGCTCCGCGTGGAAGGGCGCTTGGAGCATCTCGACAACGTCGAACATCATCCCCCCGCCGGCGGTGGGCTGCGGCGCGATCGGCGGGCCGCCCATCGAGGCCAGGGCGCGCTCCCGGAAGGCGTCCAGTTCCTCATCGGTCCGACTGAGCATCCAATCCCGCCACGCGACCTGCAGCCGACCGATGATGTCTGCCGCGGTCTCCTCGGGGGGCTCCTGACCGGCTGGCTCGATGACGTACGTCCGCAGCCAGGAGCCGTCGATGGCTTGCGCAACGGCCTGGACCGCAGTCTCGACGTCGCCTTCGGGGAGGCTCAAGGAGAGGAGGCTCTGGCTCGCGGTGTCGGTCGCGAGGATCGTCACGCCCGAGGCCTCCGACATCACCAAGACGACTTCCGCGAGGGTGTCGTCCGTCACGTCCAGCGTCAGCTTCTTCGGCTCGGCTCCCTGCGCTCCGCTCGTCGCTGACAGCGCAAGGACGACCACCAGGGCGACTCCCAAGCGCACCATTCTCGACGCCTCCCATCTCGTTCGACAAGGCTGCCCGACCGCCCGCGAGGGGCCGACGTCGGGTAAGTGAACCGCTCCCCCGCTATGTTACACCCCGGTCGAGGGCCGAGGTTGCGCCCTATCTGTC
>VGFB01000451.1 GCA_016869015.1 Armatimonadota bacterium | reverse complement strand
TGGTTGCCAGGTAGCCGTTTCGCACCAGCAGATCCACGATGTACAGGACGGCGCCCAGACTCAGCTCGCCCGCCCTACCGCCAATCTGTGATCCAGAGGCGGTGCGGGCGATGGCCGTATCCTGCAGCAACTCGTCCAGCTCAAACTCCAGCCGTTCAACGATCTCCAGCAGTGTGCGCCTCCCGTCAGCCCAGTAGACGAGGCGGTGGAAGAGCAGGTCGAGGTTGTTGCCGAACAGCACCTCGAGGTACGTCGCCTCCTCGGCGGGCGTGAGCGCCAGGCTCTCCCACGCCTTCGGCGCTCCCGGCGTCAGCCGCCGCAGGACCAGGCTCCGGGCTTGCTCCAACTGCTCCGGCGTGGCCTCGCGTGCGCGTTCGGGCTGGAACCTGGGCGACTCCCGACTGAGCAGCACGTCCATCGCGGCCTGTCCCTCTTCCGCCAACGCCGTTACCGCCGCCTCAGGCGTGCCCAGCCGCGCCAGGGACGCCGCCTTCAGTTGCGCCTGCTCGACGAACCACGAACGCGTGCGCGCGGCCGAGAACGGCCATTGGCCGGCCATCAGCCTCAACTCTACCTCGCCCAGCTTGCGCCGCAGGCCCTGTAATGCCAGCCGCCCCAGCCACTCCGCCTCGGCCGGGCCGGCGTTGGCGAGTGTCAGCAGGTGTGTGGCGGCCAGCACCCCGAAGCGCCCCATGACCTCCGGGCTGAGTGTGTCGGGCGTATCGCCGGACGTGTGGTAGTACTTCGCGGGGTACTGGATCAGGCAGGGCAAGACGGCATCGAAGCTCGGGTCCGCGGTAATGGTGTCGTTGATGATCTCGGCCCGGTCGGCAACGGGGCGCACGCGCACCTTGGGCAGCAGGATCTGCTCGCTGAGATGGAGCGCGAGGTCGCCGATCACCGAGGGGTTGGCCGCCGGGGGCATGAAGAGGTGGGTGACCGACCGGCCGATTCCCTGATCCACCCCGATCTCATCGAGGTTGAGCCCGCCGATGATCCGCCGCGCCTCGTCCCGATGGCGCTCGAACCATGCCATCAGCCCGTTGCCTTCCCAGTTGAACAGGAACCGGAGGCTGCGGCGCGGCCGCGGTAGCGCCCCGGAGTGGATGGCCTCCTGCAGGCAGCGCGCCAGTTCCAGGCCGACGCCTACTCCCGAGGCGTTGTCGTTGCCGCCGGGCTCGTACAGATGACTCGAGAGCAGGACTTCCTCGTCCACCAGGTCCGCGCCCTGAATGACGCCCGTGGCCGACTTGAAGGTCCCGTCATACGCCTCACTGCGGATCTCGGCGCGCAGCCGCACCGGCCCGTCCCGCATCAGCTCGCGCAGCCGCTGGCCCTGGCGCGGAGTCAGCATGAAGCCCCACATCCTGCCCTTCGCCGGCCGGAGACCACTATTCTCCCACCGCACCTCGTCGGGCACGTCGAAGGGGTCGCGCACTCCCGGCAAGGTCCCGATGAAGTCCGACACGATCCCCGGCACCCCCAGTTGGCACAGGGGCGCATAGACGTCGTTGACCCGGTGCCGTGTGAAGGGCAGCTTGCCCGTCAGGTCGACGTCGAGCGCGCCGTCCCACTCAACCACTTCGGCCTCCACCGCGCACGGCCCCGAGTACATCACCAGAGCCTGCGGCACGACGCTCCAGTCGGACAACAACTCCTCCTGCGGCGAGGTCAGCCACAGCCGCGCTGCCTCCACCTCCCAGGCCTTGAACGACGTCCAGCCCGACCACGAGGTGACCCCGTCGGCCGGGAACTCCTCGACGCACACGTCGTCCAGCCCGAACTGGGCCAACTGCTCGGCGACGCGGTCCGCCGAGCGGCTGAAGTTGGCGAAGGTGAACCAACGCTCCAGGCGATACTGCTCGCAGGCTTGCCAAAGCGCGCGCGCGCCGCTGAACCGGCCCTCGACGGCCTGAGCGAACTGCTGCCACATGATGAAGCTCCTATGCTCGCGTAAGTCTGATGACCGGCTCGGGCAATTCGCGCTGGATCTCACTCAGTCGGTAACCGCAGCCGGGACCACTGAGGGTGGACAGGTCAACGCACCCATCGTGGCGACGGTAGAACCCCGGATGCACGCGCCCCTCGGCAAAGCGAGGCCTCCGGGTAGAACTGCGGTGCGTTGGTCTCCAACCCCATGATCGTCCCGGCGTGCGCCGCCAGCAAGGCATGCGGGATCCTCGCCAGCATCGGGTTGGTGGAGTCCTGCACCCTCAGCGTCATGCCATGCGCCTTGGCCCAACACAGCGACAGCAGCGGCCCGGCCCGGGTCTTGCACGTCTTCAACCGGGATTGCTCATATCAATGGGGTGTGGCTGGGGGCCAAGACCGATAGGCCCACAACCGCGATGGAGATTCGCCGCTGCGGCCACCGGGTCCTTGGTCAGCAGACCCTCGGCACGGTGCAGCGTTTCGTACCGGCAATGCCGGCCGCCCACCGGGCGACGGTCGTACGCGATGCCTACGGGGTCCCGCACATCCTCGCCGACACCCCGGCCGATGCCGCCTATGGCCTGGGACGCGCCCAGTGCGAGGACCGGGCTGTGGATGTGGTCTCCGGACTGCAGACCGGGACGGGTCGCCTCGCCGAACTCATCGGTCCGGGGGGACGGGAGAGCGACCGGCTGCAGCGCCTCCTGAGGCGCCGCGAAGCCGCCGAGCGGCGCGGCCGCCTGACCGGCCGTGAACCGCGAGCGTTCCCCTTCGGCCAGCCGGCACCCGTCTCGCTGGTGCGTCTTCCCGCCGAGCAAGGGCCCCGTCGGCTCACCGGCGAACCCCCGGACCAGTTGGGACACCCCTTGGCCCACGCGAGGAGCGGCATGGCAGGCATCAGCGCGAGTGGGCGGTTCCGGGAGGAAGTGATCGCACATGCACAGGCTTGGCCCCGAGCGACTCAGGTCGGTGGTGGCCCTCGCAGCCGCCGCCATGGCGTCGATCGCGCTCAGCCTGGGCGCGCCGATTGCGCAGGCGCAACCGGCAAGCGCATCGCAGAGGTGGGTCGGGCCGGCGCAAGCCGGTCGTCCGCGCGTGATCGCCACGACGGATGGGGAGATCGACGACCGCTGCTCGATGGTCCGGTTCCTGCTCTACACGAATGAGTGGGACGTGCGTGGGATCATCCACTCCAGCTCGTGCTATCACTGGATGGGCGACGCGGACCACCCGGCCAGGGACTGGGCTGACGTGAGCTGGCTCGACCGGCAACTGGACGCCTACGCCGAGGTCTACCCCAACCTCGTCCGGCACGACCCCAACTACCCTACGCCCGACTACCTGCGGAGCCAGGTGCGCATCGGGAATGTCGCCCACGAGGGCGACATGAGCGCTCCCTCGCCCGGTTCAGACCGCATCGCGGAGGTGCTCCTCGACCCCGATCCGTCGCCAGTCTGGCTGCTTGCGTGGGGCGGGGTGAACACGATCGGGCGGGCTCTGAAGACCATCGAGGAGGACCATCCGGAGCACGTCGCACCGGTCGCCGCGAAGGCGCGGGTCTTCCTCATCGCCGAGCAAGACAGGGTGTTTCGCGACTATCTTCTCCCTCGGTGGCCGGACGTCGAGTACCTGCTCTGCAACGCCTACGGCGTCATCGCCTACGACTGGCAGAGGATCATGTCCCCCGAGGAACAGGCGTTCTTCGACGCCTCCTGGATGCGGGAGAACATCCTCGAGGGCCACGGTCCCCTCTGCGCGCCCTACGAGGCCCACGGCGATGGCCGGTTCAGGTCGGAGGGCGACTCGCCGTCGTTCATGCACCTGGTGGACTATGGGCTGAGGGCCGATCGAGACCCCTCCTGGGGCGGGTGGGGTGGGCGGTTCGAGCGTCGCGAGGCGTGGTGGGAGTCGACTCCCGCAGACTACGAATCGATCCTCTGCTGGGCTCCGGCCTTTCAGCGCGACTGGGCGTCCCGAGCCGACTGGTGCGTTTCCGCGCCGGGTGAGGCGAACCACCGCCCGACCGCGGCGCTCAACCGCGATGCGTCGGGAGCCGCGCTCGCGCTCTCCGTGGACCCGGGCGATGAGGTGCACCTCTCCGCCGCCGGCAGCACCGACCCCGACGGTGACGCTCTGGCCTTCCGGTGGTGGACCCTCTCGTCGGGTGGAGACTACTGGGCCGACGTGCCGGTGGCGGACCCCCTCTCTCCGGAGGCCGTGGTCCGGATCCCGGCGGACGCGGCGGGCCGGACGGCCCATCTCATCCTGGAGGTCACCGACGACGGCGATCCTCCCCTCACATCCTACCGACGCGTGGTGCTCGAAGTCTCGGGCCAGCCAGAGCCCAGTCCTCGAGAGCGCTACCTCTCCACTCCCATCATGGAACTACCCGGCCCGCCGGCTGACTCCGGCCCCTGGCGGTTCCTCAGAGGGTACAACCTCGGGGGACCTGCCGTGGTCATCGACGGCAACGCCTGGACGGCGGGCGGGGCGCCCGAGGTGTCGACGCCGCCGAGCGTGCTCGACCTACCCGACATCCCGCTGCTGCCTCCCACCGACGACGAGCGCGCCCGCATGATCCACTCCTTCCGGTGGGGCAACCCGGCCATCGTCGTTGTGTCCGACGTGCCGCCCGGGACCTACGCCGTGTACGTCTACGTGTGGGAGGACAACGACTCGGAGAGCCTGGCATTCAGCCTCGAAGGC
>VGFB01000450.1 GCA_016869015.1 Armatimonadota bacterium | reverse complement strand
CCGCGACGCCGCGCAGCGCCTGCCCGAGAGGCCCGTGCACGGTCACGCACGAGAGGTCCAGATGCTCCCCCAACCGCGCCAGCAAGGCCGGCACTCCTCCGGCGCGGTGGAAGTCGGTGAGCGTCACCTCGGAGGCCGGCTTCATGCGGCAGAGGAGGGGTGTCTCGCGGCTGATCGCGTCAAAGAGGCTCAGCGGCAGCGACTCCCCCGCCTCGGCGGCCAGCGCCGACAGGTGCAGCACGGCGTTGGTGGAGCCGCCAAAGGCCGTCAGGACCCGCACCGCGTTGAGCAGGGCCGGGCGCGTCATGATCGTCCGCGCAGAGGGCCCCTGTTCTGCCAGCTGGACGGCGCGCGCCCCCGTGGCCCGGCAGAGAGCCGCGCGCGAAGGATCGACGGCGGAGAGCGTCGACGCGCCCGGGAGCGCGAGGCCGAGGGCCTCCGCAAGGCAGCACATCGTCATCGCCGTCCCCAGCATGTTGCAGGCGCCGAAGGACGCGCAGACGGCCGACTCCACCTCACGCAGCTGCTCCTCCGACATGCGCCCGGCCAGATGGGCCCCAATCGCCTCCTTGATGTCGCTCGCCACACGAACCGCGGGGGGCAACCCGCCGGGGCACGGCTCGGCGCAGGGGAGCATCGGGCCGCCGGGCAGGACGATGGTCGGCAGATCCAGACGCGCCGCCGCCATCAACATCCCGGGCACGATCTTGTCGCACGAGGCGATCAGCACCAGACCGTCGAGAGCGTGCGCTCGGGCCATGAGCTCGACCGAGGCGGCAATCACATCCCGCATCGGGAGTACGTAGTGCCCCCCCGGCCCTTGCACCATGCCGTCACAGGCAGCGATCGTGTTGAACTCCCGAGGCACGCCCCCCGCCGAACGGACCCCCTCCTTGACCCAGTCGGCCAGGGCCCGCAGGTGGACGTGACCGGGGACCAACTCGGAGAAGGAGTTGGCGACCCCGATCAAGGGCCGGCCCATGTCCTCATCGCCAAGTCCGGTGGCCTTGAGCAGCGCCCGTGCGTAGGCGCCCTGGGCCCCTGAGAGCAGTTGCTGAGACGGCCGGGGCATCGTGGAGCCGGCGGGCATGTTCCACCTTCGCGGAGGCCGAGAGTCGCGGCCCGACGAATTGTCCTTCCCGCGACTGATGTGCTATAATCCCGACCGAGGATAGCGGCATCCCGGGCAGGCTGTCAAGGACCGGGCGTCGTTCGGAGGCGCTACGCATGAGCGGCCAGATTGACGTGAAGAAGCTGTGGGAGGCGGTGAACGCAACCCTTCACGAGGGCGCGATCAACCGACCGCTCTGGGAGGCGGCTCGCACGGCGGTTCCGCTGCTCGTCGAAGCGGAGACGGCCACGCTCATCCTGGGGATGCCGACGGCGCGGATGGACCTGGCCGGACATCTCGAGACGCGGGTCAACAAAGCTCGGCTGCAGGAGATCGTGCAGGCCAAGCTCGGGCGCCGACTCGATCTGCGGATCATTGAAGGGGAGACCGCCGAGGCGTACCACCGCGCCGCCGAACGCGAACGGATGCGGGCGGCCTCGGCGGAAGCGGCCCACGCCAAGGCCCAAGGGGTGCAGACGGCGGCCGCCAGCTGGGACGCGCTGAACGAGCAGATCCTCATGTCTCACACGCAGACGGAAGGCCGGCGCTTCGTCACGACTCGCGCGAGGTTCCTGATCCGCTGTGTTCGCATGACCGCTGACGCTGAGGACCGCATCCGGGAACGGGAACCGAACAAGGAGGACTTCCACCAGCGCCAACTGGACCGCACGCTGGAGAAGGTCGCCACTCTGACCGACACGCCCGTTTCCATCGTCGCGCTGGAGTACCTCCGTTACCGCTCATCCATGCAGAAGCGCCGATCTTGACGCCGCGGCAGCCTGCCACCCTCAAGAGGAGTTCCACATGACTACGCGTTTGTTGGTGTGTCTGTTGCTGCTGGGGGCCTGCCTCACGGTCTCCACGACTGCGCTTGCCCAGACCGAGGAAGATCAGGTGAAGGCCGTCCTGACCTCGCTCGCGAGCGCCCTGGCGCAGGGCGATTCGACCGCCATCGGCGAGCTGGTCGCCAACTCTGGCTTCGTCGCCCTGGTGGGCGTGATGGACCAGACCATGGTCCTGAGCAAGGACGAGATGCTGGCGTTGATGGCGAACTCCGGCGTACCCGTCGAGTTCCAGGACGTGAAGGTCAGCACTCACTGGATGGTGGCCCTCGTCAGCGCGAAGGCCGTCCCGGCCGGGGTGCCGGTGGAGGGCGGGTTCGTCCTCGATGCGATCATGATGCGCGAGGCCGGGAAGTGGAAGTTCGCCGCCGTGTGCCTCTGCACGGAGCAAGCGGAGGCGAGCGAGGAGGAAGTGAAGGCCTTCGTCGACCGCGTCGCGACCCTCCCCGACTCGCTCAAGCAGGGCTCCGCGGAGGCCCTCGGGCAGGCCATTCACGATCAGCGCTTCATGCTGGCGCTGGTGGACCCGAGCCTGGAGTTCCGCTGGGCGACCTCGAAGACGGCGCTCACGCAGATGCTGGACTCCGTGATCCCGATGATCACGGTCAGCGAGTCCCGACTCGACGTCTCGAAGACGGTTCTGGGGCCCTCGGTGGCGGTGGTGGACGGCACGTGGCTGCTGGACATCACGGACTTCGGGGAGACGCGGACGACGCTGCACGTGTACGCGATCAAGACGAACGGGGAATGGAAGATCGTGGCGATCGGCGGGGGCCCGGCGAAGTAGCGGGCCGGCGGGCGGGATTGCCGCCGCCCGCCGATCATGGTATACTTGGCGCGATGGGCGGGCCCGCCGGGGCCCCGACGGGTCGGGTTGGCGCCCGACGAAGTGCGCACCGCCCGGTAACAACCTCGCTGGGTAAGCGGTCCGACGTCTGCGTGTCCACGATCCCTGCGGTCTCGTGGCGTGCGTCTGTGCGGCCCGGTTCCCTTCGGAGCAGGCGAAGGGCGTCCCCTGCCGGGAGCTACGCTCCCTCGCCGGATACTTGAACGGACGGTGAGACAATGCCTAGAGGTACGGTGAAGTGGTTCAACGACTCCAAGGGCTATGGGTTCATAGCTCGCGCCGATGGCGAGGACGTCTTCGTGCATTACTCCGCCATTGCGGGCGAGGGCTATCGGTCGCTGGCCGAGGGAGCCGAGGTTGAGTTCGACGTCGTGAAGGGCGACAAGGGCCCTCGGGCGGACAACGTGGTGGTCATCAGCACGCCGGAGAAGAGCGCGAGGAACAACGAAGACGCCTGGTAGTCCGGCGCGGACAGGCGCCGAGACGCACCGTCGTAGCGGCACGCGCCCGCCGATCCCAGCCAAGGCGGCTCCGCGCCTTCGGGAGTTGCCATCGGCTCCTGCAGAGCGGCCGCGCGTCCTCGTTTGACGTTGCCGGGCGCGTCCGGCGAGGTCGGACGCGCCCGTTCCGTTTCCCTCTAGCCGTACTTGGCCCGCAGCCGGTCCACGAAGCGCTTTGACTGCTCCGTCACCTCCCAGGCTTCCGGCCAGAAGCACAGATCCACCGCCCACCAGGACGACGTGTACCCGGCGTCCAGGATTGCAGGCATCAGCTGGTCGAAGTCCAGGACGCCCGTGCCGAACGGAGCGTGGGTCGACGTCTCATCGTGGTGCAGGGTCTCATCCGAGTCGATGAGGTGGATGTGACCGATGCGGCCCTTCAGCATGCCAATGAACTCCGCGGCGCCGCCCGGGAGGGTCTCCTTCGGCTCCGCCTGTCGCGCGGCGACAACGCTGCACATGTGCGCGTGACAAGTGTCCATGAGGATCTTGAAGGCCTCGCGCCCGATGTCGTCGTGGAGCTTCACGACCTCCGAGGGCTTGTTGAACATGAACCCCGGCTCGAACTCCCACACCAGCAGCAGGCCCGCGTCGGCAGCCACATCGGCGCACTCCTGCCACAGAGCCACCAGGTTCCCCCACGCCGATTCGTAGCTCTCCCCCTCCAGCAGGGGCGGCGGACTGACGGTGTCGGTGCGGATGGACGGGCTGCCGATCGCGGCGCAGAAGTCGACGTTCTGCTTGAAGGCCTCCAGGTAACCCCGGCGGATCGACGGGTCCGAGGAGGCGGGAGGGTTCGCGCACAAGTCGGCCGCGAAGCCGGACAACTCAAGCCCGTGGTCGGCGATCTTCTGTTTGAGCGCCACGCGGTCCGCGGCGGTCGGGTAGTCGTCCGGATGCGCGTGCGGGCGGAAGCCGGCGAGTTCGACGCCGTCGAACTCAAGCCTCTGCAGGGTCGACAGCACCTCGTCCAGCGGGACCGGATTGCTCTCATAGGGTCCGAACATGTACGCCCAACTTCCAACTGACAGCTTGGCCATCGGCGTGTCTGCCCCCTTTCGCGAGTCGACAACGGAACGGCAGCGCGCTCGGTAGGTTCGGCGCCCTCGCCGGGACTCCTCTCCGCGCGGCCGAAGGCAGGCGCCCCAAAACGAGACGGGCGCAGGCCCGTTGGGGTCCTGCGCCCGTCCATCCTCCTGCGATGGCGGTCTATCGCTCAGCGCTGCTTGCGGCGTCTCGCGAGGAAACCGCCCGCGGCGCCCAGGCCCAGCGTCATGAGGAGCATCGTGCCCGGTTCGGGGACGGGCTCCGTGTCATCGTCGTTGTTGTGCTGGTGCTGGTGCT